>JBOGNW010000272.1:0-3858 GCA_050747425.1 Candidatus Acidiferrales bacterium | reverse complement strand
GCCGGTGGCCATCCTCCGCCCGCAGAACCAGTAGCAGCGTCTCCTTCAAGCCAACGAGTAAGAATGCATGAGAGTTGCAGTAGGTCTCATTGACTTCCAAAACTAGTTGGTGCTAGATAGCGACGAGAACTAACAGATGGCCTACAAAATAGTTCACGCGGACTGCCTTGATTGGTTGCGGGAAAGTGAATCCTCTTCGTTCCACGCCGTAATCACCGACCCTCCGTTTGGAATGCGGGAGTACGAGCCGCAGGAACTCGAGAAACTGCGGCGGGGAAAAGGTGGAGTATGGAGGATTCCCCCGGCGATTGGCGGAGTCAAGCGCGCTCCGGTGCCGCGATTCACTGTCTTAACCTCAGAGGACGCCAAGCGCATATACCAGTTCTTTCGGAGCTGGGCAGAGCTCACAGGACGCGTTCTCATTCCAGGTGCGCACGTGTTTGTTGCCAGTTCACCACTGCTCTCTCATGTGGTTTGCGCTGCCATCTCCGAGGCTGGCTTGGAAAAAAGAGGTGAGATCATTCGCTTAGTTCGGACCTTGCGGGGTGGCGATCGCCCGAAAGGCGCAGAAACGGAATTCGCGGAAATCAGCGCCATGCCGCGCGCCTGCTATGAACCCTGGCTGGTGTTTCGCAAGCGCTTCTCAGGGACCCTGGCTGCGAATCTGCGGCGCTGGGGCACAGGCGGCCTCCGGCGCCCGAGTCGGGAAAAGCCGTTTCCTGATGTGATACCCAGCGGGCGTACGCCTCGCAGAGAACGATTGATTGCTTCCCACCCAAGTTTGAAACCGCAGAAGTTTCTTCGGCAGTTGGTTTGGGCAGCCTTGCCAACAGCGAAAGGCAAGGTTCTCGATCCCTTCGCGGGGGCAGGCTCGACGCTCGCGGCGGCTGAGGCATTAGGCCACGACAGTGTCGGAATCGAAATCGATGAGAAGTATGTGGAAACGGCCCAACGCGCCATACCGCGACTGGCCAGGCTAGAAGTGGACTTGGGCTTCGGAGGAGAGAAACGGCTTCCCCTCTTTGAGGCCGTTCACGCCGGTTAGCGGTGGCTCGTCCTCCGGCGGACTGCGTAGGCAGGGTTGCGATACAGACAGTTGCTTCGCAACCGTTCAACAGCTTCCCTTTTCATTGACGCCGTAATCGTCCGCCGCGAAGTCTCCCTTCTTCCACTGAAGCTCCAATCCCGACGTGTCAGCCGAGCGGCCAGCACTTCGACAAACTGAAACGACTTTCGACTTCTAGTTGGTTCTGTTCCTGTATCGACTTGGCAGCGGAAAACCATCACCCATCCTTCTTCAGGATTGTGCCCCTGCCATCCACCCGCTTGCTTGGACGATTTGATATCAACACCTTCATCACCGCGCAGGATGGTGTCGCCACGATAATGACCCTTCGGGATTAGGTCAGGGTGCCCTCCGACTCGGAGATTCTTTGTTAGGTGAGGACAGTGCTTCGGTATGGCCTGCACCAGGACCTCACTGACTAGCCCGCTGAAGGCGTTTCCGGGCATGAAATCTTCCAGCCGTTTGTAGCCTTCGGCGAGGAGAAAAGAGTTCGTTTTGTACAGAAACTCAAGGGCGTCGCGCATGGCGGCCTTGACTTGAGCGACCTTCAAACCATAGGGGAGGATAGCTCGAAGGTTGAACCACTCTTCAGGGAGTGCAGGCAGCTGGTGCGCGCGGCCCATGGCGGCTGGGATTATAGCTGAAGCCGCGACCCGGAGCGCCCACCCGTCGGGCGAGCTAACCTTCAGGACGGCCCGGAAAGCCTCGGGGGATAGCGAGCCGCCCGACACGCTGCATCCAACGCAGACGGAGGGCCGAGACAGGACGCCTCGAGGGCAGCGGGAAAAAGAGCTTGACACCGACGGGCGGGGCGACAATACTTTACCTTATGGTTAAGTATTCGAGCGGCGCCCTGGATGCCATCTTTTCGGCCTTGTCCGACCCAACCCGCCGGGCCATCCTGAGCCGGCTGGCCAGCGGCGAGCGGACGGTCAGCGAGCTGGCCGAGCCTTTCACTGTGTCACTTCCAGCGATTTCCAAGCATCTGAGAGTGTTGGAGCGAGCCGGGCTGGTGGCGCAGGAAAAGGACGGCCGGCGGCGCCGCTGCCAGCTCTCGGCCAAGCCTTTGCACGGCGCCACCAAATGGCTGGAGGACTACGGCCGGTTTTGGGAAGGCAGCTTCCGGCGCCTCGACGCCCTGCTCGAGGAGATGAAGACCCGGGAGAAGAAACGCAGACGCACCCAGCGATAGAGGAGGTCACCGATGACGGACACAAAAACTTTGCAGGTGACGGCGCGCGGTGAGCGCGAGATCATGATGACGCGCGTCTTCGACGCCCCCCGCCGCCTGGTCTTCGAGGCTCATACGAAGCCCGAGCTGCTCAAACGCTGGTTGCTGGGACCGCCGGGCTGGTCGATGCCAGTTTGCGAGATCGATCTTAAGGTGGGCGGCAAATACCGCTACGTGTGGCGGCGCGACTCCGATGGAAAGGAAATGGGAATGGGCGGCGTTTACCGCGAAATCGTGCCGCCGGAGCGGATCGTCACCACCGAGAAGTTCGACGATCCCTGGTACCCGGGTGAGGCGCTGGTAACGACGGTGCTGGTTGAGGAGGGCGGCAAAACCACGCTCACCTGCGCGATGCTCCTCGAGTCGCTCGAGGCCCGCGACGCCGTGCTCAAGTCCGGCATGGAGCGCGGCGTGGCGGCGAGCTACGACCGGCTGGCGGAGCTGTTGGCGGCGAGCCTGGCTCACCGCGCGGAGCGTGCCCACTAGACGGATTGACCTGGCTGCACTATGTTTTCAGCAAGAGAGCTGACACGACGAAGGAGGATCTATGCGCTACGTTGATGGCTACGTGTTGCCGGTACCGAAGAAAAGCCTAGCAGCCTACCGCCGCCTGGCGCAAGTAGGGGGGAAGGTCTGGCGGAAGCACGGCGCGCTGCAATACTTGGAGTGCGTCGGCGATGATCTGAATCCAAAATGGGCGGGAATCAAGTTCCCGCGCGCGGTCAAGTGCAAGCCCGGCGAGACGGTGGTGTTCTCGTTCGTCGTATTCAAGTCGCGAGCCCATCGCGACCGCGTCAACGCCAAGGTGTTTAAAGACCCGATGATGTCGCCCGAGGCGTGGAAGGATAAGCCGATGCCCTTCGACATGAAGCGCATGGTCTACGGCGGCTTCAAGGTCCTGGTCGACGCCTGAGCGTGCGGCGATAACGACTCGCTCGCCGCTCGACGCGCCTCAGGCCCCGCTTGCCGGCGTTCGGCTTTTCCAGCATAATTAATGCTGGAGGTACGGATTGAAGCTCTTACGGAGGAGCACCTGTATGCGCGTCTTCGGCGGTCTAGGGCTTTCTTTCGTCATCCTTGTTCTGGCCGTACCCGTAGTTTCGGCGCAGGAAGTCACCCTCAAACTGGAATACTCCGTGGCGGTGGAGAACGCCACGCTGTGGGAAACCCCCGAGGCCCGCAAGTCGGTGCGCACCTTGCGCCGCAAGGAACGGCTCACGCTCCGGAATGGAACCGGCAACTGGCTCAAGGTGCAGACGGAGGACGGGGCCGAGGGCTACGTTGACGTCCAAGCGGTGGAGCCCACCGGCAGTTCGCTCAAGAAATATGGAACGCCGGTTTTCTGGCGCTATCCGCGGCGGCGCTACCTGCCTCCTCAGGAGCTTTCGCACACAGAGGAAATCGTCAACGTCGTCTATGAGATCGAAGCCCTGTTCTTTGAGCGCGGGAACCTGGAGCCGTCCGATCTGATGTCGAAGGCTCTCTTCGCCTTTTACGAGCGCTACTACACCACGGCCGCCGGCTACCTGGCGCTGGCCGTGGACAACAATCTGGCCACCTA
>JBOGNW010000271.1:0-1648 GCA_050747425.1 Candidatus Acidiferrales bacterium | reverse complement strand
TCGCGGATGAAGCTGACAATGGTGCGGGCCGTCATGACGTCGAGGCCGACGGTGGGCTCATCGAAAATCATCACTGGCGGGTCATGCACCAGGGTGCGGGCGATGGAAACTTTCTGCTTCATTCCCGTGGACAGCTTGTCCACACGCCGGTCGGCAAATTCCCCCACTTCCAGCAGAGCGAAGAGCTCTTCAGTCCGCTTCTTGAGCCTGCCCTCGTCCATCCCGTTGAGGCGGCCGAAGTAGGCGACCGTCTCCCGCGGCGTCAGCCGCCCGTAAAGGGCTGTGGCGGTGGAAAGGAACCCCACATGGGCCCGCACATTTTCCGGCTGCTCGAAAATGTCAAAGCCGGCCACGAGCGCGGTACCGTCGGTCGGCTGGAGTATGGTGGCCAGCAGGCGCAGCGTGGTGGTCTTGCCGGCGCCGTTCGCCCCCAGCAAGCCGTAGATTTGACCGGGCTGACAGCGGAAGCTGACGCCATCCACGGCGCGAATCTCCCCCCGCTTCCTGTCGCGAAATACCTTGGTTAGTTCCCGGGCTTCAATCATGAGTACCGCAAGAGAAATACGCAGGGGGATAGTAGTCGTTGCAGAAAACAGCGTCAATTCAGGGAGGAGAAGGCAAAGCCCGCGGCCCGCGGGGCTCACTGGGTCGCGGTTCGCTCGCCTTGGTTAAGCTGCGCCAGAAGGGGATGATCCGGATCGGCGTACGCGAGCAGCCGCCGCAATTCCGCCTCGATTGGCCGAGCCTCTGCATTTCGTCCGAGCTTGCGGAGCACCTGGGCGCGCCGGGATTCCCAGTTTATCCATTGCCGCGCTCCGAGTATGAGTGCAATTTTTTCCTTTCTGCGCGTGCCCTCCTCCAGCACTTGCAGGGCCGCCTCCCACTCCCCTCGCTCTTCCAAGGCCCGGGCAAACGAGTCTACCGCGTAGACGAAATCCGTACGATGTAGCGCGCGCGTGGCTTCGAAAGCTTTTCGCAGCCAAGCCTCGGCTTCTGTCCTCTGCCCGCGGGCGAGCGCCAATTCGCCGCGAAGAACCCCTATGGCTGGCCTATTCTCATGCCACCGCATGCTTGCTTCCGCTTCGGCCGACAGGCCCGCGCGGGCGCAGAAGATTGCGGCCCCGAGCCACTGGGTTCCTCCCGGAGATAGGCACATTTCTCGCGCATGCTTCTCAAAGGCGCTCTGGTCTCTCCGGTCGAGCGCCAGGTTGGCCATGTGCCAGTGGCGGAAGGCTCTGTTGGGTTCATAGCCAAAAAGGGCTTCCGCCTTCCTCAGCCTCCCCAGGTCCTGGTACACGAGGCCGGTGAAGACAGCGAAGGTGGCAGCTTCCCCTCCAGCCCGGGAGGCGAGCGTTTGTTCTACACGAACCGCCTCCGCCAGGGCCTTCTCGATGTCGTCTTGCAGCCAGAATTCAGTGGCTGGGAAAAGTTCTACCATGGCGGCACACTCGAAATTGCGCTTGGTCTGTTCTGGGGTTGCTAAAGCGCGAGCGCGTTGAATGTAGAGTTTGGCCTCTTTCAGGTTTCCCGCCAGCCGCCGCACACGGAGCGCCGCACGGCAGTTTTCTCCAAGATCGTGCGGCCTGATCTCCGCTAACCGCCGGGCGCTCAGCAGCGGAATGAGGAGAGGAAGTCGAGTGCCCGGCCC
>JBOGNW010000270.1:0-3670 GCA_050747425.1 Candidatus Acidiferrales bacterium | reverse complement strand
AGTCTGGGCCGCGCCGATGGCGCGCTCGCACGAGGGGAGCAAGTTTCTCTACGGCCAGCCGCTCGACTTGGTCGGCTGCGACCGCGGCCGGCCCCTCCTGGCGCTGGACGCCGTCGATGCCGGCGTGGGCGACCGCGTGCTGGTGGTGACCGAAGGCTTCTCCGCCATGACCGCCGTCGACCGCCCCAACTCCCCCATTGACATGGCCGTCATCGGCGTCATCGACATGGTGGAACTCGAGAAGGGTACTGTCTAGTTTCGCGCCCACCAGCGGCCCACTTTCTCCTGTGTCATCCCGAACGCCAGTGAGGGATCTGCTTCTTCCCCTGCGTTGCTACGGCAAAAGCAGATTCCACGGAATAGCAAGGGGGAAAGCAGCCGCGTTGACACCGCCAGAGGGGTTCCGCATAATGCGCAACGGATGATCGGGCATCTGCGCGGGACGCTCCTCTCCAAGAAACCCTACCAGATAGTCCTCGAAGTGGGTGGCGTGGGCTACGAACTGCGTGTGCCCTATTCGACCTCACAGCTCCCCCGTGAAGGGCAATCGCTGAGCCTCGTTGTCCATACCCACGTGCGCGAGGACGCCATCACGCTCTACGGCTTCAAGACCGCTGCCGAGCGCGACACCTTTCTCGAGTTGCTCACCGTCAAGAGCGTGGGCCCGAAAATCGCGCTGACGGCGCTTTCCGGCCTGACCCCGCAGGACATTGCCAGCGCCGTGCGCCGCTCGAACCCGCTGGCGCTGGTGGTTCCCGGCATCGGGCCCAAGACAGCCGAGCGCATCGTGCAGGAGCTGCGCGATCGCTTCGGACCCGCGCACGAAGCCGAGCCCGAGCCCGCGGGGCCCGCCCTGAGCGAAGCGGCCGAAGAAGCCGTCTCCGCGCTCGAGAACATGGGCTGCGAGCCCAAACTCGCCGCCCGCGCTGTGCGCGAGGTGCTACAATCGAGCGAGCAGCTCGTTGTGGGCTCGTCCCGCATGTCCCGAGCGACGCCGAGGGAAGCGAAGGCGAGGGACCTGGATTTTGAGGCGCTGATGAAAGGAGCGCTGCAGTGGCTAAGAGAAAAGAGGCACTGAGGCCGGCGGACGTCGAGCCCGGCCGCGCGCCGAGCGGGATTCTCTCCGGCGCGCTGCTGGACGAAGACCGCCAGCCTGCCCTGAGCGAGCCCCGAGCGAAGTCGAAGGGCGGAGTCGAAGGGTTCGAGCTCGCCGTCCCGATGACTTAACAATGGACAAGAAAAAAGAAGCCTTGAAAGTCAAACCGCCTGCCGGGCCTCCCAGTGGAATCCTCTCGGGGGCGGCACTGGATGAAGACCGCCAATTTGAGCTAACGGTCCGCCCTCGCCTGCTGAGCGAGTTTATCGGCCAGGAGAAAATCAAAGACAATCTTTCCATTGCCATCGAAGCCGCCAAAGGGCGCGGCGATGCGCTCGACCACGTGCTGCTGAGCGGCCCGCCCGGCCTGGGAAAGACGACGCTCGCCGCCATCCTGGCCAATGAGCTCGGGGTGCGCATCGAAACTACCGCCGGGCCGGTGCTGGAGCGCGCGCTCGACCTCTCGACCATCCTCTCCATCCTTGAGCCGCGCCAGGTGCTCTTCATTGACGAGCTGCACCGCCTGCTGCCCGCGGTGGAGGAAATCCTCTACCCGGCGCTCGAGGACTACAAGATTGACATGATTGTGGGCAAAGGCCCGGGAGCGCGCACGCAGGTCTATCGGCTGGAGAAATTCACCCTGGTGGGGGCGACCACGCGCACCGGCCTGGTGACCAAGCCGCTGCTGTCGCGCTTCGGGATTGTCCACCGGCTGGACTTTTACCCGGCGGAGGATTTGCAGGCCATCGTCAAGCGTTCGGCGAAAATCCTCGGCATCGAAATTGACGAAGTCGGCGCGGAAGAAATCGCCCGGCGCTCGCGAGGGACGCCGCGAGTCGCGAACCGCCTGTTGCGGCGCGTGCGCGACTTCGCCCAGGTGCGCGCCCAGGGAAAGATTAACCACACCGTGGCCCAGGACGCGCTCGCCAAGCTCGATGTCGATGAGTACGGGCTCGACGAGCTCGACCGCAAGCTGCTGCTCACCATCATTGACAAATACAGCGGCGGGCCGGTAGGGCTGGGCACGCTCGCGGCTTCCATCAGCGAAGAGGCCGACGCCATTGAAGAAGTCTACGAGCCCTTTTTGCTGCAAATCGGGTTTCTCAACCGCACGCCGCGTGGCCGCGTAGCCACCGAGCTGGCCTACAAGCACCTGGGGCGCACCCCGGGTCCCGGCCTTGCCTCGGCGCCCCTTTTCGGAAGTTAGGTCGGCGCAAATTCAGGGTTACTTTTTTCCGCGAAATGCGTCATACTGAGGTGGGTGGAAATTCAACCTTCGAGGAGGGAGTAATGCACAAGCGTATCCTATTCCTAGCAATGGCTCTGGTGGTTGTGGTCGGTCTGGCCTGGGCCGGTGGCGGGGAGAAGGGCCAGATGAAGCAGATGACAGCCGCCGAGCACGCCGCCAAGTTGCAAGCGAAGCTCGGTCTCACCGATGCTCAAACCCAGCAGGTCCGCGCGCTCTTTGAGGAATTCCAGCCGCGGCTGGAGGCGCTCCACGCCCGTTACGAGAAGGGCGAGGACGTGAAGGCCGAGAAGAGTAAGCTCAAGGAAGAGCGCACGGCCAAGCTCAAGACCATCCTCACCGCCGAGCAGTGGACGAAGTACGAGGCGATGATGGCTGAGCACGCCAAACAGAAGAAGTAACGGAAAGATTGGACAAGAACGGGCGCAGGTGCGCCTGCTTTTGAGCGAACGCGCAAGCGCCCACAGACGCCAACGGGCACGGCTGAGGCCGTGCCCGTTGTTTTTTAGGGTACAAGCGGCGTGAAGAAGGGCTGGACGACGGTGTATCTCTCGCTGGGGGCGAACCGTGGGAACCGCGCCCGGCAAATCGAGCAGGCGCTCGGCCTGCTCGGCGTCGCCGGCGTGCGCGTCCGGCGGCGGTCGTCGCTTTATGAGACCGCGCCGGTGGGGATGCGCTCCCGGCAGTGGTTCTTGAACTGCGTAGTGGAGGCGCGGACGCGGTTCGCGCCGCTGGCGCTACTGCGTCTGGCGAAGCGCATTGAGAGCGCGCTGGGCCGCCGGGCGGCGCGCGGGCGTCGGCCAGCCGACCGCCCGATTGATATTGACATCGTCTATTACGGCAAAAGCGTGCTGCGCCGCCCCGGGCTGAGCAGTCCTCACCCGCGCCGGGCGGAGCGCCGCTTCGTGCTGGAGCCGTTGCGGGAGTTGGCGCCTCGGTGGCGCGACCCCGTCACCCGCCACACGGTCGCCGAAATGCTGGAGGAAACAGAGGACCGCTCCGCCGTCCGCCGCCTGCGCTAAGCCTGTCAGCAGCTTGCTATTTTGCGGGTCCCTTGTAGCCGGGGCCGCGCACGAGACGCCCGGGCATGGCGCCGGTGTGCGCGGCATCGCGCACCACGGCCACGCCATTGACGAAGACGTGGTACACGCCAACGGAGAGCTGGTGCGGGTTGTCAAAGGTGGCGCGGTCTCCGATGATGTCTGCATCGAAAACGACCACGTCGGCGTACATACCTTCGCGCAGCAAGCCGCGGTCGCGGATGGAGAGGCGATTGGCGACGGCGGAGCTCATCTTGCGGATGGCCTCCTCGAGCGGCATCACGCGCT
>JBOGNW010000269.1:0-5274 GCA_050747425.1 Candidatus Acidiferrales bacterium | reverse complement strand
CCGCCCACATCCAGGAGAGCGACGTGGCCTACGTCAACAAGCGCCGCGGCCGGCAAGGCAAAAAGCTTTTTGAGCCCCTCTACACCCTGGCGGACGCGGAGGCCATTCTGGAGCGCTTTCGCAGCCTTCCCTACGACCAGACCTTCGAGCCGGTGACCGGAGTGCGGGCACAGTTTATCGATGCGGGACACATTCTGGGCTCGGCGGTGGTGGTGCTGGATATCGAAGAGAAAGGCCGCCGCCTGCGGCTGGCCTTCAGCGGCGACTTGGGGCGCAGCCACCACCCGCTGCTGCGCGACCCGCAAGTCCCGGAAAAAGTTGATTACGTCCTTATGGAGAGCACCTACGGCGACCGCCGGCACGAGCCGCTCGAGGAAAGCACCGCCACCTTCCACGCGCTCGTCCGCGAAACCTTCGAGAAGCGCGGCAAGCTCTTGATTCCCGCCTTTGCCTTGGGGCGCACGCAGGAACTGGTTTACGCCCTCGACCAGTTCGACCAGCAGGGCACGCTGCCTCCCCTAGATGTCTACGTGGACAGCCCGCTGGCCGTGAACGTCACCGAGGTCTTCCGCCGGCACGCCGAGTGTTTCAACGCCGAGGCCCGCGCGGCGAGTGCGCGCGAGCCCGACCGCGACCCGCTGGCCTTCCCCCGCCTCCGCTACGTGCAGAGCGTGGAGGAATCAAAGCGGCTGAACGAGCTGCAAGCCCCCGCCATCATCCTCAGCGCCTCCGGGATGTGTGAGTCGGGCCGCATCCTGCACCACTTGAAGAACAATGTCGGGGACCCGAACGCGACGGTGCTGTTCGTCGGCTTCCAGGCGCAGCACACGCTGGGGCACAAGCTGCTCGAGGGGATGAATCCGGTGCCGATTCTCGGTGACTCCTACCCCGTCAAAGCGTGCATCAAGCAAATCGGCGGCTACAGTGCCCACGCCGACCGCGCCGGGCTACTGGCCTGGGCCGCCGAGGTGCAAAGGAAAGGCCAGATCAAACGCGTCTTTCTGGTGCACGGCGAGGAGAAAGCGGCCCGGGCCCTCGCCGACGGCCTGCGCCAGCAAGGCGTGCCGCAGGTGGACATCCCCACGCGCGGCCAAGTCTTCGAGCTCTAACCCGCGGGCGTCCTCCGGCAGGCTCAGGATAAACAAGGCCGCCCCTGCCTACCTCGTCCCGTCACCGCCACTTCGTGCGCGCGCCTAGTGTCCTGTTCTTGCGGCTTTCGGGACGGCAATGGCGGGGCGGGCGTGGTGGGGGCTGCGGGCGTAGTGCTCGCGCAAGAGGTCGAGACCAAAATCGCCCTCGAAGTCCCGCCACACGGTGTGGATGTGGTTGGCGTTGTCTTGCGTGTTGTCGTACTCAATCACGAACGCGGGGCCGTGGAGGCGATAGTAATGCGGCTGGCCGGGTTCGCTGCCGCCCGCCCAGGCGAAATGAATCTTTTCCACGTCGGCGCGGCGGATCTTGGCCAGTTCGGCCTCGGCCAGCTCGGGTCGCATCCGGCGGGCGTATAGCTCGACCAGTTCCAGCAGGGCGCGGCTCTGCGCGGCGGTCATCTCCGCCACCGGCAACCCGGCGGGCGGGCCGACATCCGCCCGTCGCGAAACTCCGGTGATAATGTCGGCTGGCGCCTCGACGCCCAACAAGACCTTCTGGCGCTGGTCTCCTCCGAACATCCGCAACAGGGCTCGTCCCTTGTCTTCTTCGGCGGCCAGCGTGCGCAGGCCCTGCTGCGGCCCTTCGCGAACCGTCGCCGGGTTGGCGCCGAAGAAAGCCGGCGCAACGGAGAGAGCGCCGCCGCGGCCGTGCGTGAAATTGAGCGACAGATGATGCCCCTCGAGCCGCCAGCCCCACGGCTGTGTCTCGGCCGGGGCCCCGAAGAAAGTGAAGTAGTAGGCCTCGGGATCGCGAATCGGATTGCGGCCCTGCAATTCAAAGAGCACCTGGTCAAGGAGCATGATGTTCTTGGCCGTCTGGTAGCCCTCGGAGCTGAGCGCCTCGGCCACCAGCGCATGCGCCCGGGTGCGCTGCTCGGCCGTCATCGCCTTCAAGGGAATGCCGGCCCGCGCTCGCGGAATGTAATGCCAGTTGAACCGCTCTTCGTCGTCCAGCGCGAACGTTAGGCGGGCCCGTTCGTCGGGCGACAGGGCAGCCAGAAACCGCGCCGCGGCGGCGGAAATCTGCTCGGCGAGCGGCGCCGCGGCGGCGGTCCAGCCGCCAGCCCGCGCCAGCGCCACCAGAAGGATGAGAACCGGGAGTGTTACGAGGAGGAATTGCTCGTTTCTTTTGTTCATAGATGCCTCTCGCAGCCGCGCCGGCGCCGGCGCTCTTGCTCCCGACCCGCGTCAGGCCGCCCGAACCGAAAGCACCACCGACGTCCGCCCGCTGAGCCGGCCGAAGAGATTAATCAGCTTTTTCTGCCAGCCGTACTTCCGAATGAGCAGCTCTTGCGCCCGGGCATCAACGGGAGCCTCTGCAAAGTGGGCCGTGGCCTCGACCCAGTCGCCGCGCGGATGGCCGCGAAAGTCGGAAGGCACGATCCGCACCCGCGGGTTCCGCCGGAGGCGTTTCACTTTGCCCGAATCAGCCGGGGTGGAAATGTAAAGCACGCCACCTTCCTCGACAAACCACAGCGGGGTCCGCACCGCCGCCCCGTTTTTTCGGTAACTCTCCAGACTCAGATAGCGCGCCCCGGCAAACGGCCGCAGTTTCTCCTCGCTCATCACGTCCGGCGAATCCGCGGCTACCAGCCGACCCGCCGGCCGCGGTTCTGCTCCTCGAGCCACTTCATGAGCGGCGCGAAGTAGTCGAGGATGGCGGTGGCGTCCATCCGCTTTTCGCCCGTCAAGGCCTCGAGCGCTGCGGGCCAGGGCCGGCTCTGGCCCATCTCCAGCATCTGACGCAGCTTTTCCCCCGCCGCCTTGTTGTCGTAAATCGAGCAGCGGTGCAGCGGCCCGCTGTAGCCGGCGGCGCGGCACAAGGCGCGGTGAAACTGAAACTGAAGGACGTGCGCCAGGAAGTAGCGCATGTAAGGGACATTGGCGGCGACGTGGTACTTGGCGCCGGGGTCGAAGTCCGCCTCGCTGCGCGGCAGCGGCGCGTCCACGCCCTGATACTTGCGCCGCAGCTCCCACCAGGCTTGGTTGTAGCGCGCCGGCGGAACTTCGCCGGAAAAAACCTTCCAGCGCCATTGATCGACGACCAGCGCGAAGGGCAGGAAGGCAATTTTGTCGAGCGCCATGCGCATCAGCAAGCCGAGGTCGCCGCTGGCGTCGGGCGCCCTGTCGAGCAAACCGATCTTCACCAGATATTCCGGCGTGACCGAGAGCGCAATGGTGTCGCCCACGGCCTCGTGGAAGCCGTCATTGGCGCTGCCGCGGAAGAAAAGCGGCTGCTGGCGGTAGGCGCGCTGGTAGAAGTTGTGGCCGAGCTCGTGGTGCACGGTGGAAAAATCCTCGTCGTTGATTTCAATGCACATTTTGATGCGCAGGTCCACTTCCGCATCCACATCCCAGGCGCTGGCGTGGCAGACCACGTCGCGATCGGCCGGCTTGGTAAAGAGCGACCGCTCCCAGAAGCTCGCGGGCAGAGCCTCGAAGCCGAGCGACAGGAAAAAACGCTCGCCGTAGCGCACCATCTCTTTCGCGTCCACCTTCTTGGCCTTGAGCAACTCGGTCAGGTCGTAGCCCGTGTCGCCCTTGGGCGGCGCCACCAGCGGATAAATGTTCGACCAAGTTTGCGCCCACATGTTGCCCAGCAGGTGCGCAGGGATAGAGCCCTTCTCGGGGACGAGCTCGGCGCCATATTGCTTGGCCAGCGAGGCGCGCACATAGGCGTGCAAGGCAACGTAGAACGGCCGGAGCTGCTGCCAGAGGCGCTCCACTTCAGCGGAGAGTTCCTCGGGCGACATGTCGTAGTTCGCACGCCAGAGCGCGCCCGAGTCAGCAAAGCCCAGCTCGCGGGCCCCCTCATTCGACAGCACGACGAAGCGCTGATAACGCTCGCGCATGGCCGGCGCGATGGCGTGCCAGCCGCCCCAGGCCTCCAGCAGCTCCTCGGGCTTGCGGCTCTCCGCCAGGATGCGGCTCAGGGCGTTCAGGTCGAGACACTTCTCGCTTTCCCCCGGCGGGCAGTAGCGGCCTTTGCCGTAGGTACTTTCCATCCAGGCCACCGCCTCGGTGAGCTCTTTCTGTTTGGCGGGATCGCTCGGCGCCGGCAGCGACACCGAGAGCTTGAGGAGCAGGAACTTGCGCGCCAGCTCGTCGGGAAGCTTGAGCGAGTCGAAGCGCTTGGCCTCGCCGGCCAGCTCCATGACGGCGGCGATGAAGTCTTTGTTAGCCTCGGCGGCCAGCAGTTCGGTGTCGTCGGTGATGAAGGTGGCCTGCACCCAGGCAGCGCGGGAGGCCTTGACGGAAAGCTCGAGCAGGCGCGCCTCGGCCTTCTCGATAAACTCCCGCGCTTCGCTGACTGTCGCGGGCGCCCCCGCGTCATCCGCCGCGGCCCAGGCCGGCAGCCAAAGCAGGACCAGCAGAACGGCCGCTGGCACCATCCCACGCGTGGTTCGGTTCATCGTTGGCTTCCTCCGCTCGCTATCGCTGGTCATCACGTTCCCATGTCGTCGGCCGAGGGGCCGTAAATCGAGGGCACCTTGCCGCCCATCGGCCGCAGGTAGACGCTCAACTGGCCGCGGTGGTGCACGGCGTCGAACAGCACCCCCCAGAACATCGCCGCCAGCGTCGCCTCCAAAGCCACCTGGCCGGCGACCATCAGTTGCACCTTGTCTTCTTCCCAGCGCCGGTCGTCCACGCGCGCCAGGCGCGGCGCCAGCTCGCTGTGGGCCTTCTCGTAGACGCCGATCATCTCTTCCAGGCTCTCGGGTGGCGGCGTTTCGTTCCAGTTGATTTGACCGGTGTCAATCAACTCGCTGCCCGTCTGCTCTTCGTAGGCCAGCAACCAGACCAGCTCGGCCGCCGAGCGCGAGCGCGGGTGCGGCCGGTAGTCGAGGCGGCTGGGCGGCAGCGCCTGCAAAACCCGCAGAAAGGCCGGATGCTCCTGCTCCCAGCGCTCGATGAAGAATTCGCGGTTGGTCATGCTTCCTCCCCTTTGCACCCTAACTCAGAATTCCTTGACCAGCGCCGCCACGATGCGCGCCAATGCCTCAACGTCGGCTAGGTCGGCCACCTCGGCGGCGGAATGTGAGTAGCGCAGCGGCCAGCCCAGGGCCACGTCTACCGATCCGTAGGGCACGAAGACGGCGCCATCGTTGCCGCCGCCCGTGAC
>JBOGNW010000268.1:0-5310 GCA_050747425.1 Candidatus Acidiferrales bacterium | reverse complement strand
GATTCGCCAAGCCGTAGCCGTACTGGGCCCACACGTTCGCCAGTACGGTGTAGTTTCTAGGGACGATCGCGTTGGCGCTGACCATGATTGATTGGGAGCCCTTGCCCCCGTTTTCGCCCGTGAGGAGCACTTGAGCCTATGCCCTCTCCGGCGCGAGAAGGCCGAGTCCTACGATGAGTTGGAACACCAGACGCAACCCTGTCCGCAAGGGACCTTCCCCGAACATGGGCCTATCTCCCCCGCGGAGGGGAGAGCAATTTCTCTGCCAGTAGTGAAGCCCATTGGCGACTGAGCTGCTAAGGGAACGTAGGGAAAGGATGCGCACTAAAGCCGCTTGTTGCTTCTAGATAGAGGTCCAAGCTCGAAAGTCTTGTGTGTCGGAGGCCTTCTAGTCCCGTGAGAGGAATGAGGAACCGGGCCGACATTCCCAAAATGGGAGCCATTTTCCGCCGTTAGGAGAGTGTCGGCTACTGCCGAAGCAGTAAACTACTAGACGCGGACGGTTGGTTGGGGTGAATCGGAGGTGCAGTATCCGTAGGCCATGTGGGACGTAGTCAAAGCGGAGCCGAGGCGGCCCGCGGGATCGACGACGATCAGCCCGCCGTGGGCACCGGTGCGTTCGCCGAGCAGCGCCAGAGCTTTTTCGGCGGCCGCCTGCGGCTCGAGGCCGTCGGCCAGCAGGTCGCTCACCGCCTTGGCCAGCACCACTTTCATAATGGCCTCGCCGTAGCCGGTGGCCGAGACGGCGCCGGTGCGCTGGTCGGCGTAACAGCCGCAGCCGATGAGAGCCGAGTCCCCCACGCGGCCGGGATACTTGCAGGCGGTGCCGCCGGTCGAGGTCGCGGCGGCAAGATTTCCTTCCCCATCGAGCGCCACCGCCCCCACGGTGCCCAGGCGCTCTCCGCCCTGGAAGCGGCCGCGGCCAGCGTCGCTTTCGTGTTTGAGCCGGTACCAAGTTTCGACTTCGCGCGCCACCACCAGCTCGGACGGATTGCAGAGGGAAACGCCCATCTCGACGGCGAACTGCTCGGCGCCCGGCCCGGCCAACATCATGTGCTGGCTGCGTTCCAGCACCAGGCGGGCCACGCGGATGGGATTGCGCAGGCGCTCGACCGCGCACACGGCGCCGCACTTGAGCGTGCGCCCGTCCATCAAAATGGCGTCGAGCTGCACGCGGCCGTCGCGGTTCAAGTGCGAGCCGAGGCCGGCGTCAAACACCGGGTCGTCTTCGAGCTCTATCACCGCTTGCTCACAGGCATCGAGCGCCGAGCCGCCCCGCGCCAGCACAGCCCAGCCGCGCTCGAGCGCCCGCCGACAGCCTTCGCGGCAGGCCTCATGTAACGGCTCGGGAATCTCCCAGGCCCCGCCATGCACCATCAGTGCCAGTTTGTTCACAGCTTGCATTCGTGTAAGTCAGCGCGCGACGGGAGCGGCAGGCAGGGCGCGGCCGGCGGCCGTCTCCCGCCAGGTAAAGACGATGCGATGAACAACCGTCCAAGTGGAGAACACGGCAATCACCCACAACACCGGCGCCAGGCGGTCAAAGGCCGCCCCCAGGATGAGCAGCATGACGCGCTCGGGCCGTTCCATGAACCCCACCCGGCAGGAGGCAATCAGTGACTCCGCCCGCGCCTGCGAGTAGCTGACCAGGAAGGAGCTCATCATCGCCACCGCCGCCATCACCACGTAGAAGCCGCGGCCGATGCGGGCGTAATAGATGATCAGCCCCATGTAGAGCACCATGTCGCAGTAACGGCCGATCATGGAGTCGAAAAAGGCGCTGAAGGTAGTGCGGCGTTTCTGCCGCTCGGCCACGCGTCCATCGGTCATGTCCACCAGCCCGGCGACAAAAATCACCAGCGCCGCCCAGCGGAAGCGGTGCGCGGCCAGCAGCACCGCCGCCCAGGTATTCAGCACCAAACCGGCGGCCGTCAGCACGTTGGGGTGGATGCCCGTGGCGGCCAACACCTCGACCACACGCTCCAGCAGCCAGCGGCCGCCGCGACCCAAAACGCGCGTGTAGGTGGGCATGAAAGATTCTCTCTTACTCGTCGTACAGCGTGAACAGGCGCACCACTTCAAAGGTGCGCGCCCCGGCCGGGGTCGCCACGCGTACCACGTCGCCTTCTTTTTTCCCCATCAAGGCTCGACCGATGGGCGAGGTAGTGGAGATCAGGCCCTGGGCGGCGTCCGACTCTTCCCCCATCACCAACTGATAGTTCACTTCCTCGCCTTTCTCGGTATCAAGCAGAGTTACCCGGCTGCCGTAGCCCACCTGGTCGCGGGGGATTTTGGAGAGGTTGACGAGTGAAAGATCGGCCAAGCGCTTGCGCAGTAGCTGCAAGCGCATCCCCACCAAATGCTGGCGCTCCTTGGCAAACTTGTATTCGGCGTTCTCGCTCAAGTCGCCGTGGGCGCGCGCCTTGGCGATTTCCTTGGGGAGCTCGTAGTGCAGCTCGCGCTCCAGCACCGCGACTTCTTCCTCGAGCTTGCGCCGAATCTTCTGACCGGCGTCGGTCTGGCTCCCCTCGGGCATGGGAAAAACTCCTCGGTCGGGACTCGGCACGCCTACCGCGCGAGTATAGGCAATGGGCCGGAGCGGCGCAACCGGCGCCCCATTGTGATTTTTGTTGTTGACGCTTGGCCCAAAAGTTTCCTATAATGAACCTCTTACCGAACGTCGCCGGTTGCGCAGGAATATGCCCTTCAAGGTCGGAGAAAAGGTAGTTTACCCGAACCACGGGGTGGGCGTGGTGGAGCAGATCACCCACAGCCAGTGGAACGGCCGCGCCGATTACTTTTACCTCATCCGCATCCTCTCCAACAGCCTGCGGGTGACCGTCCCCTGCACCAACGCCGATAGCGTCGGCCTGCGCCGCACCATCCGCCCCGCCGAGGTGCGCTCCGTGCTGAAGTGCCTGGAGAACGGCAAGTTTGCCTCTGAGCGCGACTGGAAATCCCGCTTCAAGCAAAACTCCGAGAAGATGCGCACCGGCTCGCTCTACGAAGTGGCCGAAGTCTTCAAGAGCCTGGTAGCCCTGAGCCGCAACAAAGTGCTGAGTTTCCGCGAAAAGAGAATGCTCGACCGCTCCCACCAGTTGCTGCTGGCCGAGCTGGCCGTGGTGCGCAACGTCGGCGAAGCCACCGTCGAGCTGGATCTGGCCAAGTCGCTCGGCAAGTCGAAGCTGCGCCTCCCGCCCGCCGGCTAGGCCCGTTCTACAACAGCCTTGGATTCGGCTTTAGGTGCTGCCTGGTGTGAGGGCCTTCCTCAATCCTTCGCCTGAAATCGTTGGGTTCTTTTACGCCGCTAGTTCTGCTTGCCAAGTTCTGCTGTGCTCTGTGGCTGGGCATTACCCAAGACCAACAACGCATCAGCCTTAAAAAACAACTCTCGTGTCTCCGCGGGGATCACACCACGCAACCCCCGAAGCTGGGGGCGCAGGGCGCGCAAATCCACGAGTGTGAACCGATGCGGGTCGCTGGTTTCCGCAAAAATCTTCAATGCTTCCGAATCGCGAATGCCGCGCCAATGCCCCTCAGGCCCGTGCACACACGTGGAGACGACGTAAGACTCAAGACCATTCGTTAAGGCAAATTCCGACAGGAAATTTCCCAAGCTGAAGACACCCCCGGGGTTCATACCTCGAAGCGCATGCCAGTGACCGGCCTTGACGATCACGCGAGGAACGTGCCCGTCCCGCGACAACGCGGAGCGATACTCGTCCAGAAAGACCTTCTTCATGTACTGTTCGCGTTCACTGTTATTCTGGTAGTAGCGGCCCTCCCTGAAGTGGCTGTAGATCCGGTTTGACGCCACCAAGGCGTCAATCATCCACCTCACCTCCTCGTCTTTGACGGCGGCGTAGTCTTCCTGGAGCCGCTCAGGCTCAGCCGGTTTGAGCACGGCGGCGATGAAGTGAGTGTCGTCGCTCAACTTATCACGGTCGAGCTCAAACTCGCGCGCCCGCCGGATGAGCTCCTCCGTGTATCGGCGCGCCTCTGGCGAAGGAGCGCTCGGAAGAACTCGCTCCAACACATGCAGGACCCCGAACTCCTGGTCGACGCCCCACATTGGGTTTCCTCGGCCGCGCGAAAGGGAACCGATGTCGGCCATCATCTCCACCTCTTCGTCGCTGAAAAACGTGATCGAGAAAGGGAAACGCCTAACGAATGCCAGAATCGCGTCCCGGTTGCCTCGCTGCGGGGCCCGGGACACGAGACGCGCGTGGACTGTGGCGGACTCGGTGGCCAAATATTGGAAGCCGTAAGGCTGCAACCTCCGAAAAAGCGCGGTCACGATCTGGGGAATCTCACGGACATAATGTTCCTCGGCAAACACAACGAACTGAGCGTTCTCTCCTGCTGCCACCAGACGATCGCCTCCCGGCCCCTCGAGTCTCCCCTCCCGCAATCGCAACTCGTATGAGTTAGCCTTGATCATCTGAATCAATGCAGCGCGGGCATCTGCGGTTGGGGCACTCTCTTGTCCGCTGGCAGCGAGCCACAAAATAAGAACGGCCATCAACAAAGAGACTCGAATGGGTATGCGCTGCATACTTCGCACTCCCATTAGATGCATGATAGGACCCCTCGTTTAATAATCAGTATGGAGGCAGTCTTTCTCTAAAGAATCGAAGGCGCCGTCCGCAGCTCGCTCACGCCCGGCATCCACACCGCGTAAGTAAATTCTTTCGGCCGGATGGAGCAGGCCCCGTATTCGCCCTTCTTGTTGACGGCGTAGACGCAGGCCTCGATGTCCTTGTCGGCCGGGCTGACTGCCAGCATCCAGCGCAACACTGATTCGCAGGCCGCCTGCGGGTGCATCCCCTGCCGCATACGCTCGACGATGATGGCGCTGGTGCAGAATTTCTGCATCTCGTCACCGTCGCCCGTGGCGCCCGCCGCCCCCGCCTCGTTATTGACGAAGATGCCGCAGCCGAGGAGCGGCACATCACCCACCCGCCCGTTTAGCTTCCAGGACAGCCCCGAGGTCGAGCCGCCCGCGGCGAGATTGCCCTTCGCATCGAGCGCCGCCAGGGTGATGGTATCGCCCACATGCTCTCCGAGCGCCCAGTCCTCGAGGCGCGTCACCTTGGCGTCCTTGCGCCAGTAACTCTGGCGGTTAGGGTTCTGTCGCCACTTTTCCCAGCGCTCGAGCGCTTTGGGCGTGAGCAGTTGCTGCAGCTCGAAACCTTCTTTGATGGCGAACTGTAGCGCTCCCGCCCCCGCCAGCAACGTGTGACGGGTTTTCTCCATCACCCGGCGAGCCACGGAAATGGGCGTGGGAATCATCTCCAGCGCGGCGACGGC
>JBOGNW010000267.1:0-4814 GCA_050747425.1 Candidatus Acidiferrales bacterium | reverse complement strand
CCTTGGCTTGCTGTTCTTGCGTTAGCTGCCGCCCGGCTTCAGCTTGGGTGAGCTTGCCTAGCGCATCCTTTGCTGCCTCAGCAGCCTTGTCTGCTCCTTGCTGAAGCTGCCCGGCTTGGGCATCCTTTGCGAAGGTCAAAGAGGAGATGGCGTTGGCATTCTCGACAGCAATCAGGGCCTCGGTGGCTGCTAGTTGTTCTCTCCCTCGGGCGTTCTCTACCAACACGTCCGCTGTGCGATCAGAAAGAAACTTAGCTCCGAGCACAACACCCGCCACTCCAACCGTGGCCGCAACCGCAGCCGAGACGGATGTGGAACCAACGCTCAATAGTGTTTCGACCATCACCCCAGTTGCTGGAGAGCGACCTTCAGGATCCACATAAACGAGCGGGTTGTTCCAGGTGTACGTGTACTTATTCAGGGACTGCGGGTTGGTTATGAGCGCATAGGGCAGCGGGCCAGGCGGCGCGGGGTCGTTGGCGCTGAAGGCATCTACGGGGCCGCCGGTGAACTCATCGGGTTGGAGGAAGCGGCCCAAGTTCGACGCATAGTGGCGCGCAGTGAAGTTATCGAGGGCAGATTCTGCGTCGCGCTCCTGGCCGGTGAATTTGTAGTTGTTGTTGAGGGTGTCGGTGAGGACCCGCTCGCCGCCGAAGGGGTAGTAGTCGGACTCCTCGACAATCCCGCCGGTGGCATTAGTTACTACGCGGGTGGACCCCAGATGGTCGGAGAAGAAGTAATAAACGGTGCCACCCGATGTGCGGCGGGCGGTGCGCTGGCCGTTTAAGAAGATGTACTCGTCTTGGAGGGTGCCGTTCAGAGCGCTCTCTTGGAGCACTTCCCCATTGAGCCCAAACCAGTAGAGCTTATCGTAGGTCGAGCCGCTGGTCTGGTCTTTCTTCACCCTTCGACTGCGCTCCCTTCGACTGCGCTCCCTTCGACTCGCTGCGCTCGCTCAGGGTCTTCGCTTTGCTCCGACAGGGTCTGCGCTGCGCTGCGATACTTCGGCAGGCTCAGCATCTCCGCTGCGCTGCGACAGGACAGGCCCGCCGGCCATCGCCGTCATAGAAGTAGTTTACCCCCGCCACGCTGCTGACGCGATTCTCGGCATCGTAAACCACACTCCCACTGATGCCCGCCACCGTGACCATGTTGCCGGTAGGGTTTTACACGGTCGCCTGAGGCTATAGAAGCGGCTTTGTGGCTAGTCAGCACGATGCGGATTGGCTCAGGTGGCCGAGGAGTTTCTGACCAACTGCCAATCGATATCCTTAACAGCGATTGAGAGCGGATTTGGCTGCAAGGTCCGCTCTATGCCGAGAATGTCCAATAGGGCTGTGTACGCAGACACACGTACATCATCCCTTTCGGCTTGGTCTAGGACAACGTTCGCTAAAGTCTTCGCGAGGCCTTTGTCTCGCACCCCACGATGCAAGGAACCAAGAGCACCAGCGGCCTGTCTTCGGCAGTCAGAATCCTGGTCGTGCTTGAGGATATCTACGATTCTGTCCACCCGCTCCGCCGCCCCCCATTCGTAGGCTAGCGTGCCTAGGGCGTTGTAGCGGACAATTGGGTCAGGGTGATCAAGAAGACGCTCAACGTCTGGCTTAGCCTCGATATAGTTCCCAGTGCCAAAATCCGCCACTGGATCGGCGATTTCGTCGGGATCTAGGACGCCACGCCGGAGCAAGGAAAGCCTTGCATGCACGCTCAGGCCTTCGATTCTCTTTCTTCGCTTCATTTGAGTTTTTTCTCAACTTCGTCAAGCTTATCGTAGGTCGAGCCGCTCGTTTGATCCTTCTTCACCCGCCGGCCATCGCCGTCATAGACATAGTTTACTCCCGCCACCGAGCTGACGCGATTCTCAATAGCTGCTTCGCCGCTTATGGCTGCGCAGCGGCCTACGGCAGGGAGGAGGGCGCTGCGCGCCCTGGGTGGTGTCGCGGCTAAAGCCCTGCCTGCGGCGGGCACCCTTCGGCGTGGCTCAGGGTTAACAAGGCGCGACCTACTAAGCCAGGGAGCAGCCGGCCGGGGGCTCGGGCGGCCCGGCGCGCGTTTTCGCTCTCCTGCCCTAAAAACGGCAGGCCCCAGCAAGACCAGCATTTCCGCTTTTCAATGAATCACCGCCGGGAAGATGTATTGTGGCATCAGCTCAATCTCCCACCTGAGATACTTGCGAAATTCGCTGTAGTCCCCGCCGGTGAAACCCACGACCATGTCCAGCTCCGGGACAACGATAATGAGCTGGCCCCCGTTTCCTCCGGCCCAGTAGTAGTGAAAGACGCGTCCACCCGCTGCATGATCGCGAAAATGCCAGGCGTATCCATACCCATGGTTCACATCAAGGTCCATCCGGGGGCGGAGATTGCCATGGCGAACGGTTGAGCGCTTGACCCAATCGCGACTCACCACCCGGCGGCCATTCCAAATTCCTCCGGACAGATAGAGTTGGCCGAGCTTAAGTTGGTCGCGGGCTCGCATATAGAGGCCCCCACCGGCGTAGGCTTCCCCGTTCGGCATGAGGTTCATGTGATAAGTGCCGATCTGGAGCGGCCGGGCGAAGTAGTCGCCAAACAATTCGGGCAGCCACCGGCGGGTGGCGTTGCTGAGCGCACATCCTACGAGGTTAATATTGGCCGACCCGTAGATGGGATGGTCGCCTCCGGGATCGCGCGCCAGGGGAAGATCCCAGGTGTATTTGCACCAGTCCGGCTGCTCGGTTTGCTGCGCAATACGGCTTTCCTGTCCGGGGGAGGAAGAGTCGGCATCATCGATTGCCAGGCCGCTGGCCATGTTCATCAGGTCCTGGAGCGCCATGCTGCTTTTACGCTTCTCCCCGTTCGCCGACGGGGCGTATTTTGAGAACAGGGAATGCACCGGAGTTTCCGGACCAATGGCGACGCCGCGATCGCGGGCTATGCCAACCAGGACGGGGGCGATGGTTTTGCTGGCGGAGCGCATGTCGTGGGTGCGCTCTTTGTCGGATCCGTAGAAGTACTCTTCCAGTACGAGCTTTCCGTGGCGGGCGATCAGCAAGCTGTGGATGTTGACGGGATTTTCCAAGGAGGGAGCTGCGGTAAGAATCTTCTCGACGAATTTCTCTATCGCCTGTACATCCATGCCGACCTCTGAGAGCGAGGCCGTCGCCCAGCCGTCGTCTTCGGCCACGGGTTGTCTATAGACATACCTTTCACTGCCAGGACCTACTCGCGGGAAGAATCCGACAGCCTGGCGGCCCTGGCGGCGGGTGAGTGCCAGGGGAGGGTAGGAGTACAGCAGGGGAATGAGCAGGCGATCCGTTTGCCGATCAAAAGTTCCGGGTTCTGGCGCGCTGGGGTGGGCCAAAGTGAGGGAATCACCTTTTAGCTCGACGCTGTAGGTGCGGCCGGCAAAGAAATTCGCTTCCGGATTTTTTATGAAGGCGGTCAGCGTACCGTCCTTGGCATGGTCAATGGAGATGTACAAGGACATGCGGTATTCCAGCGGCGAAACAATTCCCCTCCAGACGTTGGCGCTGACTTCCGAGAGTTCGACCGGAGTGGCGTACCGCTGGTTATAGGGGTCGATGCTGCCAGGCTGAATCCAATGGCCCAGAATTCTTCTCGGATTCCCGGTCGTGCGGCCGCGGAATTCACCCTGACCGCCGGGCAGGGTGAAGGCAAGTCTATCCTTCTCGTGCCGGACGGAGGCGCTGAACCCTCCGATGGTCGCGCGCCAATCGGGACCGCGTGCATCAATGGTCAGCTCACCGCTAACCATCGGGGCGAGGATCTGCTCGGTACCCCAGAGTCCGACGAGCCCCTCCGCTGTCGCGGGAGTGGAATTCTGGGCAAGAGCCGATGAAGATATCCATGCCAAGCAAGCGACAAGCCCGGCCCAGCAACGCCTTGTCAGCATCGTGGCCTCCTTTTCCCTGCGAGTGTCCAGGGCCGTCGAAAGAGCTCTTTTAGTAGACGAGGGGTTTGCAATTCTGTTAGCCGCTTGGAATTTGAGCCTAAATCCCACCAGAGCCTTCTCTCCGGGAGCTGCTCTCCCGACGAACGGCTACTTGGAGGCGATGAGCAGGCTGGCGAAGGGGGCGCTGCGCAGCGTTTGCCGGCGGATTTCGCGGAAGCCGGCTTCCCGCGCCCAGCCGGCCACCTGGTTGAACTCATAGGTCTGCTGCCGGCTGATGATGCCGAAGAAGAGCCCCAGCAGGCTTCCCAACTGGTCTTTTCGTTGCCGTTGGCGTTCTTCCAGGAAGGCCTCCCACACCACCAGCATTCCCTGCGGGGAAAGGGCGTCATGTATCTGACGGAAGGCCTCGCGGTTGGTCTTTTCGTCGAGGTGGTGAACGAGATTGAACATGAAGGCGGCGTCGTGGTTCTGGCCGAGGTCGGTTTCGGTCACGCGCCCGTGGCGGAACTCGAAGCGGTCGGCCAGGCCGGCCGCTGTCACCAGCTCTTGGCCGATGCGCGCCGCCGGCTCGAGGTCAACGATGGTGGCGTGCAGGCCGGGGTAGCGGTGGCACATCACCAGGGAGTACCAGCAGTGGCCGCCGCCGACGTCAAGCAGGCGTCGCGGCGGAGCGGGGAATCGGAGTCCGGCGGCCAGCTCGTCGGCCGAGAGGCCGGCGATGTCGCGCAGCCCGAGCATGTAGTTTCGCCAGCGGGGGGCGTCGAGGGTGTCGTGGATGTCGCGAGCCTCACCGCGCTGGAGGTAGTCTTCGAGGTGGCTGGTCCACTCCCACTGGTCGTAGTTGAAACGGACGAAGTTGGCCAGGGTTTGCGGGGCGGCGCTGAGGAGCCACTGCCGGCTCAAGCGGCTGTTGCGGT
>JBOGNW010000266.1:0-3096 GCA_050747425.1 Candidatus Acidiferrales bacterium | reverse complement strand
TCACCACCCTCGGGGAGGCGAATGCGTGCATGGTTTCGTACGAAGGCTGTCCACCTATTCAAGTACGGCCACTGGTCTGTCTGGAGCCTGCCTTGAACCACAAGGTCCGGCCTGATCCTTACAGCCTGTGGGAAGCGGGAGAAAAACTCTTTGGCTGCGTAGAATGCCTGCCGCAAGTGCCCGGTCTGATTGTCGATTCTCCGGTTGTAAAAGCGGTTGTCGAAATAGCGCAACGCTTCATCCGCCTGATTATGGTTGAATTCCGAAGTACAGAAGGCAACGAACTTGTCGTAGTCGGAAACGAATGACCTAGTCCTCATGCTGGGTCCCGACGCACGCTACTTTATGATTAGCTGCTGATAACACAACCGAGATGAGAGTATACCGCAACGAGCTGGACAGACAAAAGACTAGCGCCACCACCACCGCCGGCAAACCCGCCAGCAAGGTGTAGGCGACCACGCGCCGGGCGTGCGACCATTTCATACGAGTCCGTCTGGTTATTGCACGATTAGGGGCGAGCTTACCTCAGGGGCTTCCCGCGAAGAACGCGGGATCTCCGCCCCGCCAGGAGCGCGGGGTCTGCGCTACGCTCCGACTTCGCTCCGAAAAGCCCCGCGTTTTTGCGCGGCTTTTTCGGCACGGCTCCCCGCACCAAGCGCGGGGTCTCCACTTTGCTCCGAGAAGCCGTGCCCTTCCGTGTACGCGAGAGAGGTCTCGGTTTTGAAATAGCTTCTAATCATCGGTGCCCTCTGCTCGGTGCAGGCGACCACGCGGCGGGGGTGCGACCATCTCATAAGCCGAATTTCTGCAAGCGGCGGACGACGTCGGGCTGGTCGTCGGCGACAAGAAGGCGCGGAAGCGTGCCCGGGGCTTTCATTGCCTGCGCTCTATCTTACTGCGAGTGGCAGGGGCGATGCATCCCTCAGAGTGACTCCACCAGCTCGCAGGGCTACTCGTAGCGCAGGGCGACCATGGGGTCGACCCGGGCGGCGCGCCGCGCCGGGACGTAGCAGGCGAGCAGGGCTACGGCGGTCAGCATCACGGAGACACCGGCGAAGGTCAGCGGGTCGGCCGGGCGCACCTCAAACAGCAAACTGGCCAGCAGGCGACTCGCCGCCCAGGCTCCGGCCAGACCCACGAGCACTCCCGCCAAGGCCAGGCGCAAGCCGTCCCCTACTACGAGGCGGAAGATGTCGGCGCGCTGCGCCCCCAGGGCCATGCGGATGCCGATCTCGTGGGTGCGCTGCGCGACGAGATAGGCCATCACGCCGTAAAGGCCGACGGCAGCGAGCGCCAGGGCGAGAAAGGCGAAGGCGCCCAACAACGACATGGAGAACCGCTGCGGGGCTACCGCGTCGGAGAGAAGGCGATCGAGAGTATAGACGAAGTAGAGCGGCAAATCATTGTCGAGCGCCAGTATCTGGCTACGGACGGCACTGGTGAGGCCGGCCGCGTCGGAGGCGGCGCGCACCACCAACCTCATGCTGCGGATCTGGGCGGCGAGAAAAGGGGCGGGCACTTGCGGGTAATGGACATAAACCTGCACGCGGGAAGGCAGGTGCAGGCCATATTGCTTGACCTCGCCGACCACGCCGACGATGGTCCACCAAGGCAAGGAGTCATGGGTTCCGCCAATCTTCAGACGTTGCCCGAGAGCGCTTTGGCCGGGGAAAAATTGCCGGGCCAGAGTTTCGTCAATCACCACGACGGGCAGAGCGGCGGCGTTGTCGGCCGAGGTGAAAAAACGGCCCTGGCGCAGCGGGATGCCCATAGCGCGGAAGTAATCGGCGCTAACGGTATCGAAGAAGGCCAGCGGCATATCTTCGGGCCGCGCCGGGGGCTTGGCTTCGACGAAAAAGGAGGTTTCGCGGCCGCCGGTCAGGGGTACGCCGGTGGTGATGGCGGCAGCCTTAACTCCGGGCAGGGTCACCAGGCGGTTGAGGAGCTGGTCGTAGAAGGGAAGAACTTGCGCCGCCTGCGGGTACTTGCTTTCGGGGAGCGCCACGCGGCCGGAGAGAACCGCATCCGCCTGGAAGCCGGGATCCACACTCTGAAGCCGCAGAAAGCTCCGCACCATCAGACCGGCGCAGGCCACGAGCACCAACGCCAGAGCAATTTCCGCGACTACCAGCATACTGCGCACGCGCCGGCGACCGAGACTGAGCAGACCGGTGCGACCTCCTTCTTTGAGAGCTTCGCTCAAGCGCGGCCCTCCCGCCTGGAGCGCCGGGGCGAGGCCAAAGAGCAGGCCGGTCAACAGCGTGACTGCCGCGGCAAATCCCAATACCCAAGTGTCGGTGCGGATGGCGCTGAGCCGCGGTAGGTTCGGCGGGTTGAGAGCCACGAGGGCATCCACGCCCCACACGGCCAAGAGGAGGCCCCCGATCCCGCCGAGGGTTGCCAGAAGGACGCTTTCCGTCAAGAGCTGGCGAAGAAGTCGAAGGCGACTGGCGCCGAGGGCGGAGCGAACCGCCATCTCACGCTGGCGGGTGGCGCTGCGCGCCAGGAGCAAGTTAGCGACGTTGACGCAAGCAATCAGCAGCACAAAGCCCACGGTGCCGAGCAGGACCCACAGGGTGCGCGCAACATCGCCGCGCACGACGTCGTCGCGCAAGGAGATGATTTCCACGCCGTGACCCTGGTTGCTCTCGGGGTACTGCTTTTCCAACTGGGTGGCGATGGTGTCCAGTTCCCCGCGAGCACGCGCCAGGGTTTCGCCGCTGCGGAGCCGAGCCAGAACGGCAATGCCGGGATGACTTCCGCGGTTGCTCATCGCAGTATCTTGGGCGCGCAGCCCTATCGGGACGAGCAGGTCGGGCTGGCCGAAATCCTCCAAGCCTTCCGGCAGGACTCCGATCACGGTGCTCGGTTCTCCGTTGAGGACAAGGCTGCGACCGACCACGCCCGCGTCGGCACCGAAGCGCCGCCTCCATAAACCCGAGCCGAGAAGCACGGCGCGGCTCGAGCCGGGCTGGTCTTCTTCGGCGGCGAAATTGCGGCCGAGCGTGGGAGAGGCTCCGAGGATGGTCAGGAAATTGGCGGACACCTCCAAGCCTTGCAGGCGGTCGGGCTCGCCACTGCCCGTGAGCGTGA
>JBOGNW010000265.1:0-1745 GCA_050747425.1 Candidatus Acidiferrales bacterium | reverse complement strand
ACCTTACGCAGCACTGTTTGTTGGAGAGGCGTTTCTTCGCCGGCGGCCGTGAGCGCCAGCAGGGTGAAGTGCTGCCGTCCGCGCGCGAAGTACAAGGCTAGTCCGGTCCAGAAGCGGCCCTCGGCGTTGCCGGTAAAGTGCCGCTCAATGGCCGGCAGTCCGGCAATCTGTGTGGAGTTTTCGCCTTCGCGCCGGTAATTCTCGTACAGGCGCTGGAGCGAGGGCTCGGTCAAGCGCACGTAGTCGGCCAGCGCCCCGCCAAAGTACTCCTGGCCGATGAGCAGCAGCGTGGTTTCATCGGGCGTGCCCAGCGCCGCCACCAGCGGGGTTTGCGGCTTGACCAGTTGCGGGTAGGAGCGCCAGGTGGGTGGCTTGAACATTTGGAAGTGGTAGGTTTCGTTGACGTAACTCGTGGCGGTCACCTGCTCGACGATGCGCGCCGGCGGGGGTGGCGGAGTCGGGGACGTGGGCGTGGCGGGCGCGGGTTCGGCTTTCTTTGCTGCGGGCTCAGGGGACGCCGCAGCTTTGGTGGGCGTCTCCTCGAAAACAATGCGCGCCACGCGGTCTTTGAAGATGATGGCGAAGCCGAAGCTGGTTTCGACGCGGAAACTGTCTTTCTCGTAAGCGACAATCTTGCCCACGAGTTTGGTGCCGTCTTTCAGGTAGAACTCTTCGGCGGCTACTGGAGGCACGGCAAGGAAAAGCGCCAGCGGCAGAAGAATCAGCAATCTTCGACTGCTAAACGCCTTCAGCACGCAAAAAGTATGGCATTCGGGCGAGGGGTTGTAAAGCAGACAGACTACTTCGGCTGGCAGAACACGTAGCCGAGGATGCGGTAGATGAGCTTGGCGGCCAGGAAGTCGGCGTGGTGCAGGCCGGGAGTGGGCAGGAGTTCGACAACATCCATTCCTACAAGTTGGCGCTGGCGGGTCACGACGCGCAGGAGCGCCGTGACCTGCTCCCAACTCAAACCGCCCGGCTCCGGTGTGCCGGTGGCGGGCATGATCGAAGGGTCCAGCCCATCGAGGTCGAACGTGAGATAGACGCGCGGGGAGAGCGCCGCCACAATTTCGGCCGCCCATTCGCCGGGCGGCCGGCTCGCGATGTCTTTCGCCCAGAAGATTTCTGTTTTCAAGCGCGGGATATCGGCGGACTCCTCCACTGAGAGGCTGCGAATACCGACCTGCACGATGGGGCAGATCTCGACCACGCGACGCAGGGCGCAGGCGTGGCTGTTGCGGTTACCCTGGTAGGTGTCGCGCAGGTCGGCGTGGGCGTCAATCTGGAGCACGCTTAAATCGGGAAACTTGCGCGCCGCGGCCGAGACCGCGGGCGGGGTCAGGCTGTGCTCGCCGCCCAGCAGAACAGGAAACTTTCCCTCTTCGAGCAGGCCCATGACCGTGGTGCGGATGTGGGCGAGCACGTTTTCGAGCGGGTCGGAGTCGGTGTCCATCTCGGCGAGCGTGGCGATGCCGACCTGCTGGCAGGTTTCGAGCTGAAGCTCCTCGTCGTAGAGCTCCATGTTGCGCGAGGCTTCGATGATAGCAGCGGGGCCGCGGCGGGTGCCGCGCGCGTAGGTGGTGGTGCGCTCGAGGGGAACCGGCACAACGACGACGCGGGCGGTGTCGTACCGCGCCTGCGCGTCCTCCAGGCCGCCAAAGCGGAAGGGAAGCGCAGCGGGATAGCTCTTCAGCATAGGCGCTCTCTTTTAGCATCGCGCTCGCGAACGCACAAGAGTTTCCCGG
>JBOGNW010000264.1:0-2263 GCA_050747425.1 Candidatus Acidiferrales bacterium | reverse complement strand
CCGATGAAATCGGGACGAGTCGAAGGGAGCGAGCGCAGCGAGTCGAAGGGAGCGCAGTCGAAGGGAGCCGTTCATCGCGCTTTGGTAGGGCGGGGCTTTAGCCCCGCCGAAAAAGACGGCGCGAAGCCCCCCTCCTCACTGCCGTAGGCTGTCGCGCAGGCAGCAGGCCGGAGTGACAATCCCGTTAGCCGTGCCAAAGAGCCGCACCAAGAACGCGGGGCTTTTGCCTCTGAGGTGCGGCGCATCCTTTGCTTTGGCGGGTCAGGGCTTAAGCCCTGACAATAGAAACGAGAAGAACCGGGGCTTTAGCCCCTGAGGTCAGTTTTTGAAAAGGTTGTGCGACTGCTTAACGCGCCGCTAGCGGTAGAGGTGGGCGACGTATTCCCCGTAGCCGTTGTAGGGTTTGGTGGGAATGCGCTCGCCGGTGGCCACGTCGCGCTCGCTGGCTTGCGACCACCGCGGATGCGGCACCGCCGGGTTGACGTTGGCGTAAAAATCGTACTCGTCCGCCGCCACCACGTTCCAAAAGTTCTTCGGCCGCTGCCGCGTAAACTCGAACTGCACGATGGACTTGATGGATTTGAAGCCGTACTTCCAGGGAGTAATCAGGCGGAGGGGGGCGCCGTTCTGGTTGGGCAGGCGGTGGCCGTAGCTGCCCACTACGATCATCGCCAGCTCGTTCCTGGCCTCAGCCAGGGTCAAGCCTTCGAAATAGGGCCAGGGATACCAGTTCTGTTCCCGCTGCCCGGCCGCTTCTCCCAGCCGCAGGAAGCTGACCATACGCAGGAAGCGGGCGGCGCTCGTCGGCCGCGCCCACTCCACGAATTTCGCCAGCGGAAAGCCCGTCCAGGGCACCACCACCGACCAGGCCTCTACGCAACGCAGCCGGTAGACCCGTTCTTCGAGCGGCATTTGCTTGATGAGCTCGTCCACATCAATCTTCTGCGGCTTTTCGACTTCGCCGCTGATCTGGATTTCCCACGGCCGCGAGCGCAGGTTTCCCGCCAGCCGCCACACCCGCTCCTTGTCGGTCGTAAACTCGTAAAAGTTGTTGTAGCGGCCCACGATGTCTTCCGAAGTGATGGGGCGCTCCACCGTGTACTTGTTGTTGCGGGGCGCCGGCATCGGCGGTAAGACCTGAGCCACCGGGGCAGGCTCGAAGAGTTCCGACCACCCTGTTAGCCCCAAACCCGCCACACCCGCTCCCACGGCCGCCGCCTCCTGCAAGAAGCGGCGCCGGCTGCGGTAGAGTGCCTCCGGGGTCGCCTCCCGCTCGGGAATCTCCCAGCCCTTGGGAATGCGAATGAGCATGGTGGCCTTGTCTCCTTCCGCGATTAGATGCCTATCCTACCACGGCGATGCAGCCGCCTACCGGTTTGACTCCCCGCCGCCCCGTCTGTTACAGTTTTGCGTTTGTTGATGTTTGTTGATGAGTTTGGGGAGAAATACGGCGCCGCGCGCCCCCGCGAGTCGAAAATGTTGATGGCGTTGATGAGCCTAGCCACCAGGAGTTTCCCGACCAGGCCATGCTGGCCGACCTCGAACACCTGATCGAGTTGCAGCAGACGGATCTCCGCCTGCGTGAATTAACCCGCCAAATTGCCGTTTTTCCTCAGCGCCGCGCCGAAGCGGAAGCCGAACGGGCCCGCGCCCGCGACACCGTGGCCCGCCACCGCACCGCCCACACCGACAGCTTGAAGCTGCGCAAGAAGCTGGAGCTGGACGCGCAGCAGTTCGAGGAGCGCATCGGCAAGCACAAGACGCAGATGTACGAGGTGAAGTCCAACGAGGCCTACCGCGCTCTTCAGCACGAGGTGGAGTCGGACGAAAAACTCAAGGTGCAGGCGGAAGACCGGGTGCTCGAGGCCATGATTGCCGCCGAAGAGTTGGAAAAAGCCATCAAGGCGGCCGAGGCGGACTTGAAGGAAGTCGAGCAGCGCGTGGCCGTCCGGCTGCGCGCGCTCGAAGAAGAAGAAGCGGTCGAGAAAAAAGAGGCGGCCGCCCTCGTGGCTCAGCGCGATGCCCTGCGCGTCCAGACCAGCGAAGAGATGCTCAACATCTATGACCGCATCGCGCACGGCCACGGCGGCATTGCGCTGGCGGAAGCGCGCGGGGAAGTCTGCCAGGTGTGTCTGATTCACATCCGCCCGCAGACCTTCGCGGAGGTCAAGCGCAACGACCACATCCACTACTGCGAATCCTGCCACCGCATCCTCTACTACGTGCCGGCGGCGCCGCCGAGCGGAGTGGAGCAGCCCGTGAG
>JBOGNW010000263.1:0-9250 GCA_050747425.1 Candidatus Acidiferrales bacterium | reverse complement strand
TCGCCGACCTGCGAGATTTCTTCGGGAGTCAGGTGTTTTCGGCCGTAATCCCGCGCAATGTGCGCCTGGCTGAGGCGCCAAGCTACGGCAAACCCATCTTGCTTTATGACCCCGCTTCGCGGGGCTGTCAGAGCTATTCAGAACTGGCCAAGGAGGTCATCGCTCATGTCACGCAAAGCGCTGGGCAAGGGACTGAGCGCGTTGCTTCCTGACGCGCCGCGGGGGCAGTCACTGCCTGCGGCAGCCGTCGAAACGCTATCTCCGCCTTTACCCTCCCTGCCCGCGTCCGAACTGCATGAACTTCCGTTGGACCTGATCGATACTTCATCTTTCCAGCCGCGTTCTCACTTCGAAACCCAGGGACTCGAAGAGCTCGCACAGTCAATCCGTTCGGGTGGCGTTGTACAGCCCGTTGTCGTCCGTCGTGTGGGAGAGCGCTACGAGCTGGTGACGGGGGAGAGGAGGCTGCGGGCAGCGCGTATCGCAAAGATTGGGCGCATTCCGACGGTGATTCGCACGCTTTCGGACGAACAGGCGCTCGAGCTGGCGCTGATCGAGAACCTCCAGCGGGAGGACTTAAGTGCGCTCGAGCAGGCCCGGGCCTTCGAGCGGCTGGCGGCCGAGTTCGGGCTGACTCAGGAGGAGATTGCGGCGCGCACAGGCAAGGACCGCTCCACGGTGGCTAACACCCTTCGTCTTCTTAGGCTTCCAAAAGACGTGCAGCAGTTGCTCGAGGAGGGAAGGATCACGGCCGGGCACGCGCGGGCACTCCTGAAGCTAGAGCACAGCGCGGCGCTCCAGATTGTGCTGGCGCGGCGGATGGCCTCGCGGCGTGTTTCCGTGCGCCAGGCGGAGGAGATGGTCGAGCGGCGTCTGCCGGATGCCAAGAAGGAGCGGTTGCGGCCGGCGGTGGACCCGAATGTACGGGCGGCTGAGGAAGCTATGCAGCACGCGCTCGGGACCAAGGTGAGAATTCACCCGCGGAAGGGAGGCGGGGGGCGGCTGGAAATCGCGTATTACAGCCTGGAGGATTTCGACCGCATCTACGACAAACTTGTTCCTAAGGGCGAGTAAAGGCCCACATACCACGTCTGTGGTAATACGTTCCTAGCTTGGAAGCCATCTGCCGCTACTACGGCTCGCTGGTAGGTGTGCGCTACGGCGAGCCTTTCCTGACCCGCGAGCTGATGCAGGTGGACGAGGTGGTCGAATTCCCGGCCGCTCCCTGTAAGGTCTGCGAAGTTGAATCTTTCGCTTGACACAGCACCGCAGGCGGGTGTAGTGCTATCTATCGGGGGTTTTTCAGGGTACCGCCTAGTGGCTGGCTATCCTTTCTCGGGCAACCGCAGTCGTCCGACACGGTAGCTGCCGGGGCGGTTCCTACAGAAGAGCGGCTCATTCTGTGAGGAGGATTTCACCTGTGTCACTTCCGTCGGGTTCGGCAAGAAGGCGGGGAGGCGCGCGGGTGTCCTTGGGGGTCGCTTGGCTGCTGGCGGCGGGGCTGACGGCGCAGGCCGCGGAGATCAGCGGGCACGTACTGGACCCGCAGGGGCTGGTGCTGGTCGGCGCCCACGTCCGGCTTTTCGAGCAGGGGAAAGACGAGCATGCCCCGCTCGTGGCCAAGATGCTGACCGACGCCGAAGGCCGGTTCCGCTTCACCGACGTGCCGGCGGGACGCTACCGCCTGGAGGTTTTCGCCAATGGCTTCCGGCGGGACTCCCGTGAGATTGAACTCGGTGACGAATCGCTGAAGCTCGATGTTTCCCTAGCGGTGGCCGGCGTCCTCGAAGGCGTGGCGGTGACGGCCACACGGGAAGAGGGCGAGACCTTCGATTCTCCTCTTCCGACCGCAGTGCTTTCCAGCGCGACGCTGAACCGGCAAGTGCCGCTGAACCTGGCGCAGGCGCTGGAGGCGGTGCCGGGCGTGACCTGGGTGAACGCAGGCGCCTTTCGCAGCCGCCCGATCATCCGCGGGCTCGACAGCAACCGCGTGCTCGTCCTCGTAGACGGCGACCGCCTGAACCACGGCCGGACATCCACCACCGAGTCCGGGCTGGAGACCTCCTTGATGGGCTTTGGGCAGGTGGAGCAAGTGGAGGTGGTGCGCGGGCCGGGGTCGGTGCTGTACGGGAGCGACGCCTTCGGCGGCGTGTTGAACATCCGCACGCGCCAGGTCGAGCCGGGCGACGGGTTGCGGCTGGGGGTGCGGCTGCGGGGCGAGTTTTTCACTGCCAATGACGGTCGACGCAGCGAGACCGAGGTCTTCGCCAGCACCCGCTGGCTCGGCGTGCGCGTCAGCGGCTCGGCCGGGGCGTTTGAAGACTATGATTCGCCGCTCGGCCCCGTGTTCCGCACCGGCGTGGACGAAAGCAGCGCCCTGGGCGAAGTGCGTGTCTACCCGGCGCCGCACCGGTCGTCCTTCTTCAAATTCCTCCACCGGGGTGCGTACAACTTCGGCTTCCCCGACACGGTCGCCGACCCGCAATTCCTGGGGCTGTTCCCGTTCAGCAAGTTGCAGAAATACAGCGCCGGCTACCAGGCGAGCTACAAGTCGCCAGCGTTTTCGGCGGTTCAGCTGCGGCTCTACTACCAGGACCAGACGCGCGATTTCAGCAGCACGGTGCGCACGCCGGGCTTCAACCTGCTGACCGACACGGTGACGGATGTCGAGAGCCTGGGCGCGGAGTTTCAGGCGAGCTCGCTGGCGGCACGGCGGCACGTGCTGACCTACGGCATCACCTACTACCGCGACCGCAACCAGGACCGCCGCGCACAGCTTCTGCAACTGCCAGGAACGCCCGCCCCGATTCTTCTTAGCCAAGCGCCGAGTGTGCCGAATTCGTCCCTGTCGGGTCTCGGGTTGTTCCTGCAAGACCAGTTGGAACTGACCCGGCGGCTGCGGCTGACCGGGGGTGTTCGGTTCGACCACTTCAAACTGCAAGCGCTGCCGACCGCAAACTTCAACCCCGCGGCCTTCGGGACCATCGCCGAAAACCAGCAGGACAACGCCGTGACGGGAAACCTGGCGGCGAGCTACACCCTCACCGACGGATGGCAGGTGACGGGCCAGGTAGCGCGCGCCTTCCGCGAGCCGAACCTGTTCGACCGCTACTTTGTGGGCCGCGGGCCGTTCGGGGGCTTTGTGGCGCCGGCTCCCGACCTCGACCCGGAGACCTCGGCGCAGTTCGACCTGGGGACGCGGGTGCGTCGCGGCCCCGTGCGGGCCTCGGTGCACTACTTCTTGAACAACCTCTCCAACCTGCTGGTGCTTGCACCGTCCACCTTTCAGGGAAGCCCTACGTTCGGCGGGCAGCCGGTCTTCCAGAACGTAAACGTGGCGAAGTCTCGCATCCAGGGGGTGGAGTCGAGCGCGGAGTTTTTCTTCGAGGGCTGGCGGTCACAGTGGACTCCCTTTTTGACGCTCGCCTGGCAGCGCGGAACCAACCGGACCGACGAGGAGCCGTTGCCCTTCATCGCTCCGTTTGTGTCGCAACTGGGGCTGCGGTGGCAACCGACCCGGCTACGGGCCTGGAGCGAATACCGCGTGCGCGTCGCCAAGGGAACCGACCGCGTGCCCCCCGGCCAGTTGCCCGTGTCGGGATTCACCGTGCACGGCTGGCGCTGGGGGTATGAGAGTGTGAGAGGCGAGCGCGGCCTGGGCGCCCGCCTGCCCGCCGGCGTTGCTTCGGTGAATTTCCACTTCGGCCTGGAGAACGTAACGGATCACCTCTACCGCGGGCTGTTCGAGCTGGTGCCGGAGCCGGCGCGCAGCTTCCGCTTCGGGATGGAGCTGAACCTGGACTCGACCGCGCGTTAGGCGGAGGACGCCTGCGGGGCGGGCGCTAGGACGGCGCGCGGGCTGATGTTCCACCGGTACCCGGCGTAAATCGCCAGCAGACCCAGCAGCTCGGTTACGTAGAGGACTTCCGTGTAGCCGAAGCGGGTAAACGTTCCCCCGATGCCCGGCAACAGACCCCCGACCGCGATGAACACGTTTCCGACAAACCGGTGGTAGGTGGCCTGGCTCTTGGAGAAACGATAAGCGGACAGCGCAGCCCCGCCGACGAGGAAGAAGAGGGCGTAGAGATTGATGAAGGGGCTAAACAAACGCGCCCACGACCATACGATGACTTTGCCCGACAGGCGCCAGGGCTCCACCAGTTCGTAGTTCAGGGGCGTCAGCAGGATGAAGATGGACGCCACCACCACCATCGTCACCAGCGCCACCGTCAGGCGGTCCGCGGTGCGCCGCGGCAGCAGAAGGTAAACCGTGCCCTGCGCCAACGGCGCCCCCCCCAGCAGTGCCCCGGAAATGTACCAGGCGCGGAAGATGGCTTCATTCCAGCCGAACAGCGTGACGAAGGCCTCGGTGAAGGTGCCGACGGCGAAGACCAGCATCCCGCCCGCCCACCACGCTAGGTGCGCACCCTTTCCCTTCTCCCGATAACGCCGGAAGACGACCACCGCAAAGAAAGTGGCAAACACCGTGGTTGCGATGGGGATGTAGTGAACCGAGCTTCTCATCGGAGTCGAAACTGTATGTTTAGCACAGTCGGAGCAGATTCCCAACGGGGTTCGAGCGGGTCGCGGCGCGTTGACTTGGGTGCGCTGCCAACCTAAGATGCCTTTCTGCGCATGTCGGACAGACGCTCGGGCACTATCGCGTCCTCGAACAGTTGGGAGCGGGGGGGGCGGCTGGAAATCGCGTATTACAGCCTGGAGGATTTTGACCGTATCTACGACAGACTTGTATCAAAGGGCGAGTAGGCTGCCGGCCGTCTTACACACCACCTCTGTAGTAGATACCTCTTAATAATCCAACGAGCAGGCCCCCGGGGCCGCGGGGATCGCCGCAGGTTCCACTGCGGGGGAACTCCGAGCGGTTCGGCAATAATGGTTAGCGGGAGGGGCAGAGCGAAGTGCTTTAATCGTGGACAAGCCGCCCTCGGAGTTGGGTGTTAGTCGAGCCAGCGCAGGCTCATTTTTCTCGACCAGAAGGACTTGGCGGTGCGGTCGAAACCTACTTCGAGGGTTCGAGTCTGGCCGCTGGCCAGGTTGCCGGCAATGTCTTTGTTTTGCTCCAGGGAGCCACCCTCTTGCTTCAGGCGGACCGCAAAGGTGTGGCGGCCAGGCGCGACAGCTACAAGGGTAGTGAATTTGTCTTTCCCACCCTTCGACTGCAGGCGCACGCGGCGGATGAGTTTGCCGTCGGCGTAGGCCCAGAGAGTGGCTTCCTTGTAAGGGTTTTCGCCGGTGATGCGCAGCGTGGCCAGGGGCTGCACCGCAACGGCAGCCTCCGGGGCGCCGGCTGACGTGCTGGTGGAAGTCCCGGAAGGGTGCGGCTCGGAGGCGCCCCCCGCAGGCTGAGCGGCCTGCTGGGCTGGCTGTTGTCCGCCGGTATCGGAGGAGATGCCAGCCTCTCTGGGCCACCAGCCGATGACGGCCAGTAGAGCGAGGAAAGTCGCGAGGGTGGCCGCGCCGAGGAGGAAGCGTTGTTGGCGCAACCAGGCGGGCCAGGCATGCAGGGCGGGGCCGGTGCCCGGGGCCAGAGGCGAGCGCTGGAGTTGATCGGTGTCCGGGGGTCGAGAGGGCGCGGCGCCGGCCGGCTGCGGAGTGTCTGAGGAGGCAACAGGTTCGGCGGTGGGGACCCGCACCACAGAGCGGGAGCGGGGCGGGCGGTCGTGCAATATGTCGTCGAGGTCGTCGGCGAACTCGCGCCCGACTTGATAGCGGCGGGCGGGTTCCTTGGCCAGGGCGCGGTTGAGAACATAGTCGTAGTCCGGGTTCAGGGTGGGGTCGAGCTTGGTGGGGGGGAGAGGCTGGGCGTAGACAATCTTGAAGGTCAGGGTGGCCATGCTTTCGCCGCGAAACGGCTGCTCGCCGGTGAGCAGCCAGTAGAAGATCATCCCCAGGGCGAAGAGGTCGGCGCGGCCGTCAACCGATTGGCCCATCAACTGTTCGGGGGCCATGTACTGGGGCGTGCCCAGGACTTGTCCCGTCTGGGTGTAGCGGCCGGTGAGGACTTTGGCGACGCCGAAGTCGGTGATCTTGGAGTGGCCGTCGGCGGTGATGAGGACGTTGGCGGGATTGATGTCGCGGTGGACGATTTGCTGGCTGTGGGCGTAGTCGAGGGCTTCGGCGATCTGGCGGCCGAGGTCAAGGGCGGGAGCGCGGGCCATGCGCTCGCCGCTCAGCAAGAGTTCGAGCGTGGTGCCCTTGACGTACTCCATTACGATGAAGGGGGTCTTGCTCTCGGGGTCTTCGCCCACGTCGTAAACGGTGACGATGCCGGGGTGGGTGAGGCGGCCGGCGGCCTGGGCTTCGCGGAAGAAGCGCTGCCGGAACTCGTCTACGATGCCGGGGTCGAGCAGCTCGACGTTGATGGTTTTGATGGCTACGATGCGGTCAATCTGCGGGTCGCGCCCGCGATAGACCAACCCCATGGCCCCGCGGCCTAGCTCTTCAAGAATCTCGTAGCGGCCTAGTCGTTCCATACTGCCAGCGGGAAGCGGGCTGGCACAGCTCCGGCGAGCCCCCGCGACAACCTCCCCACAAACTCCCCATCTTACGCCTTATTGGTGACGGTGAAAATCAATACCGTGGAGCCGATGCGAAACTCCGACAGATGCTCGAGCTCAACCGACTCGATGCGCTCCCCGTTGGCCCAGGTGCCGTTGGTGCTCCCCAAATCCTGGAGTTTGGCGGTGCGGCCATAAATCTCCAGAGCGCAGTGCTGGCGCGAGACTTCCGTGTCGGCCACGATGATGTCGGCGCCGGCGCGCCCCACCACCACCCGCGACTGGGCGATGGGATAAACGTTCCCTTTGAGCGGCCCTTCGGTTACGGCCAGGGAGACATTGTGCTCACCAGGAAGTTCGGGGCTGCTCGGGGCTGAGGGGGTAGCGGGAGCGGCAAAGGCCTCTTCGGTGAACGGTTGCGGCGGCCCGGCTTCCGGCTCGGGCTCGATCAGGGCTTCGGGGACTTTTTCCGGGAAACGGGCGCCGCAGCGCGTGCAGCGCACGGTAATCTCGGTGCGGCCGGCAAACTGCTTTTCGTCCAACTGGTACTTCGCCTGACATTGCGGGCACTCGACAACCATCACGGGCCCTCTATCGGCGGTTCTGGCCGCGGACTGGGGTAATCGTAGCACAAGAGGCAGAGGAGGCAGCGAGTCAAGCGAACTGCATCGCGAGCGCGGAGAGATCGTCCACGACCAGGTCAGGGACGGGAGTGGCGGGGAAGTCGGTGCGGCCGCGCTGGACGAGTATGGTGCGGAAGCCGAGCGCCGAGGCGGTGATGATGTCGTACTCGAAGCCGAAGGCCGCGTGCGCGATGCGCGCCGGGAGCCGCGCCAGGCGCTCGAGAGCGCGCACGAAGGGCTGCGCGGAGGGTTTGTAGGCGCGCGCCTGCTGGGCGGTCATCAAGAGGTCGAACTCAGCCCCCATCAACTTGACCGAGTCCGCCAGGATGTCGTCGTCAATGTTGGAGATGATGCCGAGACGCACCTGCCGCTTCAGAGCTTGCAGCGCCAGGGGCGTATCGGGAAACGGTTTCCAGGTGGCGATGGAGTCGGCGAAGGTTGCCCCATCGCTGGCTTCGAAGGGTAGCTGCTGGGCGCGAGCCACCTGGACAAAGCACTCGGCGGCAATTTCGCGGTAGGGGGCGTAGGGACCTTCGATGCGGGCGCGCTGGGCGCGCTCCCAGGCCTGGAAGAAGGGGTCAAGGTCGCCTTGGATGTCTTTCATGGCGGCCAGGGCCCGCAGAGTCCCTTTGGCGCCGCTCTCCCAGTCAATCAGGGTGCCGTAGCAGTCGAAGGTGATGACTTCGACCTCTTTCAATCGTCGAGGGCGGGCAGTCATCGTTCGCGGCCTGTCCCGCGGCCGGGGCTGACCCAGAGCGAAACAGAGGCGCTTCTTGTGATCTTAGCGAGGAACGGAGCAGGTGTTCTCTGGACCAGCCTTCTTATCGAGGGAACAGCTCGGACAAATATCTGGGCCATTTCTGGTCCCTGTAAGTCCTTTGCAATAAGACTGAATAGTCGCACGTTTGCTCTACGTACGGCCGCCAACTCAGCCGCCCGGTAGCGGATGCGCGTATCCTTTGTCAGGACTACCCAGCCTCTTTGTCCCACCGTCGGCAGCCAGTCTTCGTCCAGAGCATCAGGAGGGAAGTGGTCGTCGTGGACATGAACGTCAAGACCGGCATCCCTCAAGGCTCTGGCAATTATCTTGCTGCCGAGGGATCGGTCGAGGAAGAAAACGACTGGTTCAGGCGGCTTCGACTTGGAGCTCGCACCGGATCGCTTCTTCGATTTCGAGCTGCTTGCGCCCATAATCGCCAGCGAGTTGCTCAATCGATTCCCCAGCCTTATATCTTTCTGCGATCACCGAAGTGGGGATGCCTGTTCCCACCAAGATGGGCCGTCCGAAGGAAACGAATGGGTCAATCACAACCACCTTGGGTTCTTCAGGCTCGCGCTTCCTGGTATAGGGATAGAGTCTCACGGCGAAGCCTGACTCATCCCACTCGACTCTGCGCAAGTGGGCTTGCAGCAAGTTACGAATGGCAAGCTGGCCGCCCTGTGAGAGATTTATCAACTGGCCGTATTTCTCCACGAACAGGTCTAAGCCGTCAGTTTCAAATCGCTGGTCTGCCAGTGGGTGTTGCGAGGGGAATTGGCGTTTTAGATATTCGAGTGCCTTTCTGACTTTGCCGAGCGGAATCTCATGCTCTCGACGGATGGCATCTAGCACATGAGCCTCGACGAGGTTCATGAACGACAGCAGATTTGCCCCGTTATCCGGAGGAACTATCAGCGGCCTGAAAAATCGTCGACCAGCCTCGGTAGCATAGAAGCGTCCCACCACCCAAGATCGCAGTGTCGCTTTCGGCATGCGAAGGTAGTGAGCTCCCTCGGCGATGCTGTACGCCGGAAGCCTGCGGGGATCTCGTCCACCGTAGAGAGTGAAGCTCCTTTTTGTCTGATTCATGGGCTCAGTATAGCATGCTACCCCAGGCGGTTGAACCGCGGTTGGCTTCCCTCTACAATGACGCACTCTCCATGAAGGTTCTCATCATCGGCAGCGGCGGCCGCGAGCACGCCCTGGCGTGGAAACTGAAGCAGAGCCCGCAGGTCGAGAAGCTGGTGTGCGCTCCGGGAAACGCCGGGATGGCCGAGCTGGCCGAGTGCCGCGCGGTGGAGGTGAAAAACGTTGCCGCCCTGGCGGAGCTGGCCGAGAGTGTCGGAGCC
>JBOGNW010000262.1:0-2461 GCA_050747425.1 Candidatus Acidiferrales bacterium | reverse complement strand
CGTACACAGTGCCCGAGCCTCGGCGCGAGAAGTTGAAGGCCAGCGTCGTCAGGCGCGTGAAATCCAGCTGGCGAAACTTCGCCGCCTCCAGCGGGATGAGCACCTCCTGCCACTTTTTGCCGATGTCCCGTTGCAGGATGTCGGACACCGTGGCTACCGCCAGCGAGTCCTGCTTCTCCGCCCAGCGCTCGTCGGCCAGCTTGACCGTCAGGTCAGCTCGCCCTTTGCTGCCCCGCACCCAGAAGGAAAGAAAGCGGTACGGCGTCGCGTCAAAATAGGTTGAAGTACGCCCGCGGTTGTCCATCTCCGCCAGTTGCATCCGAAACCCGCAAAACCCTTGCGCTCGTTTCTTGTAGTCGAGGCGCACGGCGCGGGCCTCGCGACCCTGTATGCCTTTGGGTGTTCGGAGCCGGACCGTCGAGGGAGCTTGCTCGAAAGTGGCGACTTGAACCGGCTGAAGGGCGCCAGCGCTTCCAGGGCCGGCGGTGCCCAGGGCAAATACGGGGGTGCGTCGTGGGGCCTCGCGGGCGACGTGCTCTTGTTCTGGCGGCGTCGCGTCGCGGATTTCTTTAGGGTCCAGCTTGGCCAGGCGTGTGCCTTGACCTTCGTAATAGTCGAGGGCCACTAAGGCCACGCCATCCAAAGTTGATTGACCGTAATCCGCCAGGCGAATGACCAAACGATTCCAACCGTCGCTATCGGGAAGTCGAGGAAGCACGCTGAGTTCTTTGAGGCGAACCGCCGCTTCTCGGTTCTCATACAGCCGCACGCGCAGCGTGCTGGCTCGCGGAAGTCTGCTGGAAACGTCCGGCGAGATCTCGATCACCACCTGCTGCCAGTCCGTGGTGAGGCCGGAGGGGAGGTAGGTGTAAACGCTGCCCAGGTTGACAAACTTAGAGGGGGTGTCTCCCTCCACTTCGAAACGAACTGTCTCCCCTCCCGTCTCTCCTTTCATCAGAAAGCTAAGCGCGGCGCAGGCGGTGAGATCAATTCCCGTGCCGGGCCCCAGGGGAATGGTGGCTACGGAAGCCGTCTTGTTGAGAGAAAACCTGCGCTCCGTGGAATCGGCGAAGAGCGGGGGGCGGGGGGAGGGAGATTGCGCGGAAAGTGTGCAAAGTAGCGTTACAACGCCAACAAACGTGAAGGCAAAGCGGCGGAGAATACTGAGGCGGCGAGGGATGGGCGGAGCTAGGCCAACAAACGTGAAGGCAAAGCAGCGGAGAATACTGAGGCGGAACGGGAAGGCAAAGCAGCGCAGAAACCTGAGGCGGCGAGGGATGGGCGGAGCTGGGCCAACAAAGGTGAAGGCAAAGCAGCGGAGAATCCTGAGGCGGCGAGGGATAGACGGGGGTGGGTTGGGCATAGAGCGGCTGGGCCGGGGGGCGCGGACTTTGACCTGCTTGGCGGTTTCCTCAATAATAGCGCCCCGAGGATGCCACCAACCGTTCGCTTTCGCAACGCCGCTCTAATCCACAACCCGCTCGCCGGACAGGCACTGTGGAGGCGTCGGCGTCGGTTAGACCAGGTGGTGGAGCTGCTGGCCGCCTACGGAATCGTTGCTCAGCTTGTCCCCACCACCGGCCCGGGCAGCGCAACGGCGCAGGCCCGCGAGCAGGTGGCGGCGGGACGCGACTTGATTATCGTCTGCGGGGGCGACGGCACGGTGAACGAAGTCATCAACGGCATGGCCGGCTCCAGCGTTCCGTTGGCGCTTCTGCCTACGGGCACAGGCAACGCATTGGGCAAAGAGCTCGGGCTGCCCTGGGACCCCTGGCGGGCGGCCGAATACATCCCGCAGGGCATCGTGCGGCGCATCGCGCTGGGAAGGGCGGGGGAACGGTATTTTATCTCGCTGGCGGGGGCGGGCGCCGACGCCAGCATGGTGTACCATCTCGGACAAGGTTCGAAATTGCACCTGGGGATTTGGTCGTACTGGCTGGAGGCTTTTCGGCATCTATTCGTGTACGACTTTCCGGAGTTCACGGTGCGCGTGGGGGAGAACACCGTGTCCGGCACCTTGCTGGTTGTCAGCCGCATCAAGCACTACGGCGGGCCCATCCAAATCACGCGCCGCGCCGACCTCTTCGGCAACGACTTCGAGGTGTGTATCTTCCCGCGCCGCTTTCCGCTGGTCTACTTTGCCTACTTTTTGGCGCAACTGGTGGGGCGGCTGGAATCGGTTCGCGCAGTGCGCTTCCTGCGCGGACAGCGCGTCCGGGCCGAGCCTGCCCGTCCGGCAGGCGGGCCACGCGGCGCTCGCATTCACGTGCAGGTGGACGGTGAGTACGTCGGTGAGCTTCCGATGGAGTTCGTTATTGTGCCGGATGCACTTTCGTTGCTTGTTCCCGCAGGAGCGGGAGGGCACCCTTCGGCAGGCTCAGGGTCTCCGCTCCGACAAGGCCCTCCCCTACATTGCTCTGCTAACTGCATTTTGGGTAATGACGGTTTTTTGCTGGCCCGA
>JBOGNW010000261.1:0-4782 GCA_050747425.1 Candidatus Acidiferrales bacterium | reverse complement strand
AGAATCAAGCCGAAGGCGAGCCACGCAGTCGCAGGAGTAATTCGCACAGCCTCTCGCGCCGGCATCTTAGGCCGCGCGCTGCGCGAAGTCAACGCAGGGAAAGTAGGCAAGGCTAGGTGGGGAAGTTCATGCGGCGTAGCAGGTCCTGGAACGTGGATAGCCAGGAAACTCATCGTTCATCGCGGCGGCGCTTGAGTTCGACCAAGATCGGATGGTCGGGATCGGCATAGGCCAGGAGGTTCTGGAGTCCAGCTTCTACCTGCTGCGCTTCGTCCTCACGTTGTGTTTTCCTGTAAAGCTGCGCCAGCTGCCACTGAACTCTCAACCAGAACGGTCCGCTCACCCCATTTAGAACTTGCCCCCTTTGTTGTGCGGCTTCTTCCAATACCTGAACGGCTTTGTGTATCTGGCCGCGCTGCTCCCATGCCCTCGCCAATGATTCTATAGCCAAGAAGTATTCCATGTGCCAGCCATAGCCTCGAAGAGGGGGGAGGGCTTCCTTAAACAAACGTATCGCTTCTCCCGGGCGCGCTCGCGCCAAAGCTAACTCGGCGCGGCCAACCTGCACCCGCGAAGACGGCCCCAATCCCGCTACGACCCTTTCAGCGCGAGCTAAGTCGCTGGCGCGGACAAGCAATAGCGCGAATCCGCTAGGGCTGGTTATCGCCGCCGAGTCGGGGACCCGGGCTAGAGCTTCCCTGAAGGCGGGCACGTCACCCCGCACAAGGGCCACCACAGCCGAGCAGTACTCCCGCACATCGGGCCGCCCGGATCCTCGGCAGGACTGTCCCGCCACTTTCAGCTTACCCAGAGTGAGATAAGCAAAAGCCAGCCGCCACGCCAGTGAGTCTCGCAAAGGGCCGCTTTCAGACTCAGCAGTCTGAGCTATGTGGTTGATTTCGTCCGAGGCTCCACGCAAGTTCCCGCGACTCCACTGCTCATAGGCGGGGAATAGAAGAAGCCAGACGGTCCACCCGGGTTGGGATCGTTCAGTCTCTGATGAAGACACGTTTCGTGCGCGCTCAACGTAGCGCTTGGCTTGCTCAAGGTCGTTGCCGTGTATAGCGAGGGCCATCGCCGCTTCGTAATTTGCCCAGAGACTGCGAGGAAGCAATTCCGCCCGACGCACTGCGTAGGGAACTGCCTCTTGTCCTCGCCCGAGGCCTTCGTAGACACGGGCTAAATTGTTTGTGCCATCGAAATGGTCAGGATGAAGGGTTAGCAAAGCTTGGTAGGGCGCGATCGCCTTCTGTGCCTGGCCCATTAGAGAATAGTAAGTCCCAAGAATAAAATAGCGCTCCTGCTCTGTTGTGGTGTCCGCAAGCTCAAACGCGCGTTGCGCATACGCGCGCTGCTCCCGGTCGGTTTTGCCTTGATTGCTCATTGCTACAGCAAGCTGGATGTAGGCAGAGGCAAAGCGGGGGTCTTCTCTGATTGCCTGCTTTAGGAGTTCTTCTGCTGCCTGGTTCCCGACATGAATCATCAAGTTTTCAGCCTTCGTGTAAAGCTCTAGGGCGCGCAAGGAAGGCGTACTAACCTTTGCAAGTCTTTGGTTGCTTTGCAAGATAACGGTGGTGGCCTCTCCAAGGGTTTCTCGCGTCCAGTTGGAGAGCTGGCGCACAACAGGCATCAGTTGTTCTTTCCCCGCAGCTTCTTCGCTCCGACTCGCAACAGTCGTACCCTGAACGGGATCCATTACTTCGACCGTGAGGAGGTAACGCCCACCGAACTTCTCCACCCTGCCGGCCAGCAGAGCTCGGATGCTCCCGTCCCGAAGGCATAGTTCGCGCCCCACAACAGCGTCGATGCGGGTGTCCGGCGCTCTCTGCATTAATCGCAGCGCATCCTGAATACGCTCATGCGGCACGACGTTAACAAACCGCGAGTTGCCCAGTTCGCGTCCCAGGGCGTATTCCAGTGTGTCGTCGAGTACGGGCTCGGCGGTGTGGTTCTCGAAGTCGGCAACGAGCACCCAACCGCGCTCTTCAAAGGGCAGGGCCGGCGGCCGCGCCAGCCACAGGGCAGCCCCTATCGCTACGGACAGCGCTACAGTAGCGGCCAGCGCCAGCCAGGGCCGCCGGGTAATGCGGTAGCGCCAGGCTACCCAGGGAGCCACCGCGCCTGTCTGGATGGCCTCCAGAGCGGCGCGCAGTTCGTCTGCCTGTTGGTAGCGGCGAGCAGGCTCCTTCTCCAAGCAGCGCTCGATGACAGCCCGCAACTCTACCGGCACTTGCGCTGGCAACGACGGGGGCCGCTGGCTCAAGATCGCGGAACTCAATTCGAACCCTGTCTGCCCCTGGAAGGGGCGCGTCCCGGTGGCCATCTCATAGAGCACCACGCCGAGGGCCCAGATGTCGGTGCGGGCATCGGCGGGTTGCCCGCGCAATTGCTCGGGCGACATATAGGCCAGCGTGCCCAGGAGCGCGCCCGCCTCTGTCAGGGAGGCTTGGGACTGGGTGGTAGCCTCGGCGAGCTCTTCGCCGCTCAAGCGTTTGGCCAGGCCGAAGTCGAGCACCTTGGCGCGGCTCTCGGGCGTGATGATGACGTTGGCGCTCTTGAGGTCGCGATGGACGACGCCGCGGTCGTGCGCGTGGGTGACCGCTTCCGCCAACTGCATCCCAAAGCGCAGCACCTGTTCAGCCGGCAAGGCTCCCTCTGCCAGCCGTGTGTTCAGCGGCTGGCCCTCGACCAATTCCATCGCGATGTAGGCCTGGCCATCGGCCTCGCCTACTTCGTGAATGGTGCAGATGCCAGGGTGATTGAGGGCGGCAGCGGCACGGGCTTCGCGCAACAGGCGGGCGCGAGCGGTTTCATCGCTCAAGGTCTGAGCGGGCAGGACTTTGAGGGCGACTTCGCGGTCGAGTTGCTCATCATGGGCGCGGTAGACCTCGCCCATCCCGCCCACACCAATTTTCTCCAAGATGCGATAGTGACCGAGACTTTTGCCGACCATGGAAGCAAGCTGTAGGCGGGCATCTTAGGTTGTCACGCCGCTCAAATCAAGCCAGTGAGGTGCCAGGCGCGCTGCGATCAGGCTTCGAAGATCCAGCGGCCACCGACCATAGTGCGCTCGACGGGAATGTTGACCAGCGTCGAGGGGTCTTCGCGCGTCGGGTCGCGCCCCAGCACCACCAGGTCAGCGAGCTTGCCCGGGGTGATGGAGCCTTTGACATTTTCTTCGTAGGAAGCGTAGGCGCCGTTCTGCGTGCCGACGCGCAGGGCTTCCTCCACCGTTACCCGCTGCCGCGCGCCCCAGACGTTTCCTTTCATATCGGTGCGAGTGACCTGCGAGTGCAGAGCCATCATGGGCTCGAAGGGCCCGGGCGGGTAGTCGGAGGTCTGGGTGACGGGAACGCCAGCGTCGAGGAAGCTGCGCACGGCGAACATCGAGTTCAAGCGCTCGGCGCCGTACTCGCGCATCTTCTCGCCGTGGTAGTAAACGTAGGTCGAAAACGGATTGGGGATGGCCCCCAGGGCGCGGATGCGCTCAACCAGCGCGTCGTTGATGACCGTGCAGTGCTCCAGCCGAAAGCGCGGGTCGCGCCGCGGCCGCTCCTTTTGTAGCCGCTCGTAGACGCGCAGGGTGATGTCAATGGCGACGTCGCCGTTGGCGTGTGTGCCAATCTGCCAGTCGTTCTCGTGGGCTTTGCGAGCCTGCTCGTAAAGCTCGGGCTCGGGCGTGACCAGGATGCCGTAATCATTCGGCCGGCCGATATAAGGCTGCGAGAGCCGCGCCGTGCGCTCGGAGATGGAGCCGTCGCAGGCCAGCTTCACCCCGCCCACCCGCACCCACTCGTCGCCGAACCCGGTGCGGAGGCCGGCGGCCAGCATTTCGTCGAGCCCGCTGTAGCCGATGAGGCAGTAGATGCGGGTCGCGAGCTCGCCCGCGTCGTAGGCGTCGTGGTAGCCGCGCAGCGCCTCGGGCGAGCCATAGGCGTCGTGCGCTGAAGTCAGGCCGGTGCGCGCCATCATCTTGCTGATGAGCTTGACCCCTTCGCGGTAGTCGTCGCGGGTGTAGGTGGAGGGCAGGACTTTTTCGAAGGCGTCGCCGGCGCGCTCCTTCACCCAGCCGTTCAGCCGCCCCGCCGAGTCGCGGCCGAACTGGCCCCCGGGCGGGTCGGCGACATCTTCCTTAACGCCCGCCTTTTGGTAAGCCAGCGAGTTGACGAAAGCGGTGTGGCCGCCGCGGTGCTCGATGAACACCGGATGGTGGGGCGCGGCGGCGTCGAGGTCGTCGCGGGTGAGCGGCCGCCCCTCGCGCGTCTTGGTGTCGTCGTACTTGAACCCGATCACCCACTCGCCCGCCGGGGTTTTGGCGGCGCGCTCGCGGATGGCCGCCTGGATGTCGGCAATCGAGCGCAGGTCGCAGTCCACCTGGCGCAGGTGGCGGATGCCGGCGTAGGCGGGGTGCGTGTGGGCATCAATGAAGCCCGGCGTTACCGTCCTGCCTTCGAGGTCAACCTGTTTGGTGCGCGCCGTGGCCAGCGGGCGAATTTCCTCGTTCGTTCCGACAGCAAAGAAGCGGCTGTCCGCAATGGCAACGGCCTGGGCGCGCGGCTGGCGCGTGTCCACGGTGAAAATGTTGGCGTTGTAGAGAAGAAGGTCAGGCTCCGTCCGCTCCCAGGGAAGGAGCGCCAGGGCCCCCAGCCCGAAGAGAAACTCGCGCCGTGTGGGTTCGACCATGGTGGCCTCTCCTGGTTTCTGTGATGGGCGGGCATCCTACGCGGGGCGCTGGGCGAAGTCACCGCAGCCGGCGCCGCCTGGGCTCGCCTCGTGGTAATC
>JBOGNW010000260.1:0-5702 GCA_050747425.1 Candidatus Acidiferrales bacterium | reverse complement strand
TCTCCTGCTGAAGTTTTTGGAAGCCTTCTTCGTTGAGCGCCACTCCCATAACGTTGTAGCGAATCAGCAGCTCCTCTTCTTCTTCCCCGGCCCCCAGAGTCGGGTAGCTTTGAAAGAGGAAAACCCGGAACGGGGTCTGATCGCCGCCGACGAGTTTGCGGGCCAGGCGCGTGCAGCTCGCCAGACGGTCGGAGAGGTTGAGGGCGCCCGAGATCATGATGCGCGACTCGCCATCGTCCCAATAGTGCGGAGGCCCGCCGTGGTAAGCAATCCCCAACCCCAGCTCCAGTACCGGCAGGTCGTTGGCCCGCGCCCGCTGGTTATAGACCTGGCAGCCCCCGACAATCTCCTTGGCCAGCAGGCAGGCCTTGGCCACCGGGCGCTGGTAGGCCTTGTTCGATTCCGTCTCGTAGAGGCCGAGGATGAGGGCATCGCCTTCAATGAAAATCTTGGCGGCGGAATAGCGGGCCATCAGCTTGCGCACCGGCTCGTAGAAATTGAAGCTGAAATGAGTGGCCGGGTTGAGGTTGCGGCTCAGGAGGTGCTGGGTAATACGGGTGGAGTCGCGGACGTCGGCTTTCAGAACCACGTGGGTCAGGACGTGCTCTTCCCCGCCCTCGCGCTCCTCGGGGAGCAGAAACTCATAGAGGCTGCGGTTGAGCCGCGACACCTGAAGGGTTTTTTCATCTTCGAGGAGATGAATCTTGACCAGGAGAGCGAGCAACTGCTGGCGGTGGAGCTTGTCGCGCCGCAGGCGCGTCAAGTCGTGGGTAAAGCGAACCAGCAAGGACTCGGCATCGCCGCGGCTAAGCTTGCGCAGGCGCCGCGCCAGCTCTTCCAGTTTTTCGACGGGAAAATTCTGGGTCGGGAATTGGTCGAGCAGGGATTCAAATTGCTCCCAGCCGCGCCGATCCACCAGGGCTAGTTTCAGTTGCTGAGGATTAAGCGGAGGGCAAAACTCTTTGTACAAGGACTTCAGGTGGTAGCTGGCCAAGATTGATTTCAACATCCCGGCTTGCTCGAAACGGCTGGAAAGCTTTTGCAGGAGCGCTTTCTGCTCAGCGGTGGGCGGCTGCGACTTACCGGTGGGCGAAAAGGCTCCAAAAAAGCGCTCGGCGTTGGCGGAGTCAGTAAGCAGACCGGTCAGCTTGACCTCCTCCTGCTGGCGCCAGAAGGCCACTTTGCTTCCCAGAGCTTCGACGCTGCGGGTGTACTGTTCCCGCTGGGTCTCGAGAGAGCGGGCCAGGCGCTCGAGCCCGGCGCGGTCGAGCGGGGCCTCGCCCTTTTTTCTCCAGGCGCCGAGCCACCCCTGCCGCGGGCTCTCGGCCGCTTTCTCGCCCGCGCTCCCCTCCAAGGCCCGCTCGGTCTCCCGCAACTGCCGATTCACTTCCTGCAACTGGTCCCCGGCTTTCTCTTGCTCCTGCTCGAGCCCGTGCAATTGCTGCCATCCCGAACCGGCCAAGCCCTGTTCGCGGAGAAGCTGGGCCACAACCTCGGTAATGCGGTCTTCATCATCGGCATCGCCCACGAAGTGGCCCAGCATGACGTAATGCTCGAGGTGGACCACGGAATCGTTGGGGTTGTCGAGATAGATGAGACGATTGCGGGCCACGCGGTAGAGCTCATCGGCGGGCGAGCCGAAGAGCGCCGTGCGGCTGGGGCGGAGCGTGCTTTCCTCCAGCTCCTCGAAAATGTGAAAGAGGTTTTCCCCCACGGCTGCCAAGATGTGGCGCTTGTTAGAGGCAAATTCGGCCAGCTTGGAGCGTAGGACGAACGCTTTCATGTTGTCCTCGCCGAGCCCGCTGGTTTGCTTGTCGGCAATCCCCTTGCAGGTGATGCCGAGCTGGGCAAACTGCTGCTGCATGTCGGCCAGCAGCCACTTCAGCAGCGCCAGCCGCGCCAGCAAATCCACCTCGAGGTTGTTCTCTTCCTTAGCCCGCTGCAAACTCACTTGCAGCAACTGGCTGGTGCGGTTGCGGAACTCGGCCGCGGCGGCGCTGCGCCGGCGAGGATCGCTGGGGTTAAGGCCGCCCAGATAGGGCTGAGCGTGATGAAGGATTTGTTCGAGGAGATACTGCCGCGCCGCCTCTTTCCAGCGGGGGCTAAAAAAGACGTCGTAGCGGATGTTGTCCACCCCTACGACCAGGCGAGAGAAGGACAACAGCGGCGGCACCGCCACCAGGATGCTGGCTTCGCCGTTTACCGATGCTTCGCTCTCGGGCATGCGGGTGTTTACCGGCCTAGGCTCAGGGGCGAGTCTAGCAAGGGTTTCCCTGCGGCCACAAGCAGCCCCCGGTCGCCATGTCTTGTGGTCAGGCGTCAGCGCTGCGGAAAAGCGAGCTATGCTACCATGAACGCCCGGCGAAAAGGAAAGCGGAAATGGCGCGGTGCCTCTATCTCGACTCGCGCGGCCGGCGCTGCGGGCGGGAAGCGCTCGAGGAGCAAACCTTCTGCGCCGAACACCTGCTTCTCGGTGGCGGGCCGCCCGCGGAGCCTGTTCCACTGCGGAAACTTGTGTTCCGGGTGGTGGCGCTGACGCTGCTGGTGATTTTTCTGATTCCCCTGCTGATGCAGGGCTATCGCATCCTGCGCGCCTGGCTCAACTGACCTCGACGATATCCTCGCCCCCGTCCACCCCGATGACGTTTCCTGTGATCCAGTGGGTTCCGGGCTGTGAGAGCACCGCCACGGCGGCGGCCACGTCCTTGGGCTCGGTGAGGCGGCCGTGGGGATTCTTGCGGCGAGCCCCTTCGAGCAGCACCTCGTTGCCGGGGATTTTTCGCAGAGCGGGCGTGTCGGTTACCCCGGCGCGGATGGCGTTGGCGGTAATGCCTTTCGACGCCAGTTCCATCGCCAGTTGGCGGATGTGATGTTCGAGCACCGCTTTGGCGGCCGAGACCGGACCGTAGTTGGGAATGACGCGGCGGCCGCCGGAGCTGGTCATAGCGAAAATGCGCCCGCCCGAGCCCATCAGGCCGCGCCGCACGAGATCCTGCGCCCAGTACACGAGACTGTGTCCCATGACGTCCACGGTCATTTCCATCTGTTTCTGGTCGACGTTGTCAGCCGGGCTGTCGGAAAAATAGGGCTTGAGCGTGCCGAAGGCCAGCGAATGAAACAGCACCCGCACCGTGGCTGGCGGATTCGTTGCTTTCAGCTTGTCTTCAAGCTGGTCGAGAATCTCCTGGCGTTTTTCGGCGTCGGCGGCGTTGGCGTTGAAGAAGAGCGCCTCGCGCCCGGTGGCGCGAATGGCGGCGATGACTTCTTCGACATGGGGCTGCGAGGCGCGGCGGTCAAGATGAACGCCGGCAATGTTCATCCCCTGGCGGGCGAGCTCCAGCCCCGTGGCCTCGCCGAAACCGCTCGAGGCCCCCAGAATCAGCGCCCAGGAATTGGCTTCGCTCATGGGTTTGTCGCCTTTTTGTTGGAGCGGGCAGCTTCGAGGCGCGACACCGCTTCACCCAGCGAGCGCGTCAACTGATCCAGGCTCTCCTCCGCGCAACCGCTGAGAGCTTCCACCACTGCGTCAACGTTTTTCGTGGTCACCGGGCGTTCGCAGGCGCGGCGGTCGCTCCAAACCATCTGCGCGTCTTCCTGGCGGACGAGTTGCAGCTCGAGGGCGAAGCGGGCATTGACTTCCGTGCCCGAATCCACTTCCTCCATCGCCTGCAGGTTGCCGCGCAGCACGTAGTCGAGGCCTTTCTGCGCGTGGTAGGGAACCACATCGCCAATAATGCCCGCACTTTGCAGCCGCCGGATGAGCTCCGACTGCACCATGCTGGCCGGCGATTCGGCCCAGCGATGGTAATGGTAAAAGTTCAGTGTGTTCTGCTGCGTAAAGTACACGATGCGGTCCTGCCGTAGCAGGTGGTTGGCCTGGAGAAGGGCCACGCCGAGCTGGCCCGCGGCCGCAGGCTGGTCGGAAGAAGACCCCGCGGCCGAAGGGGGCGGCGGGGCCAGGCGAATGGTGTAGAAACTCGTGCGCGGCGCGCTACCGCAGGCGCAGAAAAGTACCGCACTCGCCGCCAGTACGACTCCGCAGGCTCTACTTACCTTCATTTTCATCCCCTGCCCCTTCAATGCAAATGCGCCGCTGCTCGTCGGAAAGAACCTCCAGTCGCACAGATACCGTCGGTCTGCCGGCAGGCCGCGGCAAGCGCTCCGCCCATTCCACCACCACGATGGCTCGCTCGGCCAAAAGGTCGTCCAGTCCCAGGGTCTCGAGTTCCGTCGGCTCTTCCACGCGGTACAAATCGACGTGGTAGAGGCGGGTATGATTGCTAAAAACGTGTACAAACACAAACGAAGGTGAACTTACTTCTTCCTCCGTGGCCAGCCCCAGCCCGCTGACGATGCCCTTTACCAGGGTGGTCTTGCCCGAGCCCAGCTCGCCCGAGAGGGCCACCAGCGCCGGCGGCTGGAGCTCGCGTGCCAATTCGCGGCCCAGGGCCGTGGTCTCTTCAGGGGACGAGGTAATAACTTCCCGGATCGTCGCTCGCAATTCTCTCTCCGAGCGCCTGCCAGGCCTGCGGCAGGGCTTCAATGATATCGGAGGCAATCAAAGCCTGCTCACCCTTCTCGCCGGCGGCCAAGTCGCCCGCCCAGCCGTGCAAGCACACCGCCAAGCATAACGCTTCCGTTGGCGAGTCCGGCCATTGGGCGAGCGCGCCCGCCACCAGCCCGGTCAGAACATCCCCGGTCCCGCCGGTAGCCATGCCGGGATTTCCGGTGTAGTTCACGAAAACTTGTCCGGCGGGAGTAGCCACCAGGGTGCGATAGCCTTTGAGGATAACAAAAACGCCGTACTCCTGAGCAAATTTTTGCGCCAACTCCAGCCGCTGCGCCTGCACTTCGGCGCTGGTCGTGCCCACGAGGTGCGCCATTTCGCCCGGATGGGGCGTGAGAACCAGTTGCGGGGCGCGGCGGCGGCGCAGGACGTCCAATTGCCCCACGAGCGCGTTCAAGGCGTCAGCATCGAGCACCAGCGGCCGCTCGCAGTGCTCGACCACCGCGCGCACAAACTGCGTGGTTTCGGGATGCGTGGTCAAGCCCGGCCCCAGCGCCACAACAGTTTTGTCCTCCGCCAGCTTGGCGAAGTGGCCGTAGTCGAGCGCATGAACGGAGATCGAGCCGGTGTCGGTCTCCGGCAGCGGGACGGTCATCAGCTCCGGCATCAGCGAAGCCACGATGGGTTGCGCCGAGGCCGCCGTAGCCACCGTCGCCAGCCCGGCGCCCATCCGCAAAGCCGCTCGCCCGGCCAGCGCCGCCGCGCCGCTTTTCCCCCGCGAGCCGGCGACGACGAGGACGTGGCCGAAATCGCCCTTGTGGGACGTCAGAGGCCGTTTGAACGCCAGAGAGCGAAACCGGCGGGCGATAATCAAATTCAGAAACAGCTCGGGGTCATCGGCGTAAAGATTTTCCGGCGAGCCAATGGGCGCTACCGCCAGGCGGCCGACGCGGGCGCAGTTGGGCGGAAAAATATGCCCGCGCTTGGGCGCGGTGAAAGTAACGGTGGCATCAGCCTGAATCGCCTCGCCCACCGGCTCGCCACTGTCGGAGGGGAGGCCGGACGGGATGTCCACGGCCAAGACGCGGTAGCCGCGCCCGGCATTGATGTCGGCAATCACCTGCCCCAGCATGCCCTTCGCCGCGCCGGCTAGCCCCGTCCCCAGCAGCCCATCCACGAGGATGTCGCACTCGAG
>JBOGNW010000259.1:0-3834 GCA_050747425.1 Candidatus Acidiferrales bacterium | reverse complement strand
GTACGGACTCAGCGACTACGACGCCGGCGTGCTCACCTCGACCCGGGCGCTGGCGGATTACTTCGAGTCTGTAGTTCGCGCGGGCGCCAGCCACAAGGCGGCGGCCAACTGGATTCAGTCGGAGCTGCTGGCGGTGCTGAAAGAATCCGGGCGCGAGATTGCCGACTCGCCGGTCTCCGCCGAGGCGCTGGCGGAACTCATCCGCCTGGTCGAAGACGGCACACTCTCCGGCAAAATGGGCAAGACGGTTTTTCAGAAAATGGTGGCGGGCGGAGGCGCGCCGCGCGAAATCATCGCCGCCGAAGGCTTAGCGCAGGTAAAGGACAGCGGCGAAATCGAGCGGCTCTGCCGCGCCGTGCTCGAGGAAAACCGTGACAAAGTCGAGCAATACAAGAAAGGCAAGATGGCGCTCTTCGCCTTTTTCGTCGGCCAGGTGATGAAAGCCTCGCGCGGCCAGGCCAACCCGCCACAGGTCAACGAAACGCTGAAGAAGCTGCTGGAATCGTAAAGTCGATGGACGAAAACCAAAAGCCTGACCCGCCGCCGGAACTGACGGTGGCCGCCAGCGAAGAAGTCTACGACGTCATCGAGGGCGCGCTGGTGGATTTGTGGAAGGTGGTGGACGAGCTCTGGCGCATCCGCCCGCCCAAGCCCGAATACTACCGCGTCACCATTTTCGGCTCTTCGCGCATCCGGCGCAGCTCCCCGCTCTACGAAGACGTAGTCCGGCTGGCCACCCAGCTCTCCGCCCTGGGCTGCGACATCGTCACCGGCGCCGGCCCCGGCCTGATGGAGGCGGCCAACGAAGGCGTGCGCCTGGGCGACCCCGAACGGCGCGTGCGCTCCTACGGGCTGACCATCGAGCTGCCCCACGAGCAAGCGCCGAACCCGTTTGTGGAGCAGGTCTATCAGCACCGGACGTTCTTCACGCGTTTGCACCACTTTGTGCTGCTTTCGAGCGCCTTTGTGGTGCTGCCGGGCGGCATCGGCACCACGCTCGAGACCATGCTCATCTGGCAGCTCCTGCAAGTGCGCCACGCCTACGACACGCCGCTCGTCCTCATCGGGCCGATGTGGAAAGACCTGGTGGCCTGGGCGCGCCGGCACATGACCCAGCGCCAGCCCTACCTGGCCAACCCCGAAGAGGTCAAAATCCCCACCTGCGTGGACACGGTCGAGCAAGCCGTGGACATCATCCGCCAGCACCACGAGCACTTCCAACCCTCCGGCCGCTAGCTCGCCAGCAGGAATTTCTGCGGACTCTTCCAGAAAAGCTATGGGCTGAGGGGCGGCCCTTACTCCGAGGCGGCGGAGCGGCCGGTGGTGACGAAGTGGAGCTTCTTGTAAACCACACCGAGCAGGGTGCGCAGCTCTTCTACCCCGGGAGTCGTGTTGGTAATCACCCCGTCGTCAATTTCGTGCTTGATGGCGTCGAGCAGGGGCGCGGCGCGCTGAATCCGGTGCGCCGCCAGCACGTTGGTCTGGCGGCCGGTGGCGAACTGGTCGAGAGTGGAATTGAGCAGCGCCCAGTTAGTGGCGCGGATTTTGTCCACCGCCTCGCTGAGGGCTTCGAGCAGGCTCGTGGGGACGTCGGCGAACAAGAGGTCGCTCTCGACTTCTTTGAGGTCGCTGACCAGCTTCTCCACCATCTTGTCGAAGTTCGGCGGTGGAAGGGATTTTGTCGGGGGTCGCATGAAGCCGCTCCTTGGCAGCAGCGCGAACGCTAACCCGCGCGAACTTTGCTGTCAAGCAAGCCAGCCCGCGGGCTTGCTAACCTTCCCAGGGGGCGTCGGGATCAAAGGCTCGCCTGATCAGAGCGCAGACCTCTCTCATTCGGCTCTGCGAAAACGGCCTGGGCTCGGCCCTGACCAGCCGCGCCGTGGGCAAAGTGGTGATGAAATGCCCTTTGAGGTAGGAAACTACCGGGAGATTGGTTTCGCCGGGATCCAATTTCATCACCGTGGGGCCTTCTTTTCCCATGCTGCCAAAGGGAACGATGAGAACAGACTCGACGCCTTCGCTCAGGTTGCGAGAGTCCAGGGAAACAATCAGCACCCGGTGCGCCCGGGGAGGGTCGCCGAGATTGGCTTTCCAAATCTCGCCGCGCCGTGGAGTTCTCTTAGAGTTCAAAGTTGACTTCGTCTACGGCCTGGCCGAGAGTTTTTCCGAGGCGGGCTTCGTCTCTCGCTGCCCGGCGGGATAGCCCGGCAAAATAGGCCGCGGTGTCCCGTTCCAGCCGGGCGCGATTTTCAGCTTGGCGGGCCTTCTCGACGATCCAGTCTACGGCCTCGGCCATCGTGGCTGCTCTCCCCGTCTTCACCATGTACTCCAAGAAGGCGTGGCTATCCGGAGAGATCGTCGTAGAGAGTTTTTGACGACGGCTGCCAGTTCGCATCGTGGGCCTCCCGGCCAGTAGGATAGCATCGCTTAAGACTATCCCCTTGTCAAGGGGATGTTTTAGGAGATTATCCACAGGATAGATTTGAGGAATTCACCCCGGGCCCAGCGGAAAAGACGCCCCTGCACGCCCTCTGGAATGGGTGTAAACTAGGGACAGCCAAGTTTCCCCAATCTCGAAACCGATCGCGTGAGCCGATCAATGAAACAACAGAACTGGCTAGGAAAGCACGCCACCCAATTGCAAGCACTTGCAGCCTTCTTAGTAATCGTCAGCTTCACGTTGGCCGGCGTGCGCTTTCTTTGGCGGTACTTGAGAACAGACTTGGTTGTCGTTGTAGACTGGAACGAGAGCACAGTCCCCCCCGAGTTAATCTCTTGGGCCAACGCCATGGCGAGGGGAGCCGCGGCGATTCCGCCACCATCGGACGACGTAATCACCAAGTACCCATGGAGAGCACAGCCGTTCCAATCTCTTAGGGAGCATCTTTCTTCCCCTACTGGATCTCGGCTGAGCGATGGTCTTTATTTGTCAGGCGACTTTGATGAACTTGTTTTGGAAATACAGAACAAGACCGATGAGCCTGCCCCCGACGTTCAATTAATCGTCGCCGGTGTGCTATCTTTGTGGGATTCCAGCATCGAGGGTCCATTCGTCACGACGGATGAAGCGGAGAGCTTCAAGAAACAGCTTCCGGCAAGAGACACATTGCCTGGCACCTTACTTCTCCCAAGACTGCCGACCATGCCTGCCCAATCGCGTTTAGTGATCCGAGTTCGTGGCTCACTGTTGCCCTATCCTAGTGTAGAAGTCAACGCACCCGGGAAAAATGTTTCAGTGCGGCGGAAACAGAAGGTCGAGGAGAGTTTCTTCCTTAGCATTGTCGGAGACCCTTTTGGGCTAGCCATCATTCTTCTGTCAATGTTCTTTCTATCGCTTCTGTTGGCGGGCAGCACCGTCCACAAAGAGACCAAAGGACAATTGTTATACGAACTTGCTCGGGACCAGGCGAAGACGGGCAGAGGTGATGAAGCAATATCCTTGCTAAAGAAAGCATCTGACGAAGGAGTTTTGGACAAAAAGAAAACCCAGACAGAGAAGGACTTTGAAGCCCTGAGAGAGCGGGATGATTTCAAGCAACTAATCCAAGAATAGGAGTCGTCGTTCAGATTACCGGTCCCCGAGGCAAGCCTCGTTGCCCGCTTTGGAAAAGAGGCAAATCTGCTACACTGAGTGAGCCAAGCAGTTTGGGGCGGAGTGCGTCTGGTAGCACGTCGGACTGTTAATCCGAAAGGTGCAGGTTCGAATCCTGCCGCCCCAGCCACTCCCTACAGTGCACGGAACTACAGGATGCGCCCGAAAGGTGCAGCTTTCCCTCGTCCCGATGATTCGGGACTCGGGACAGGCGAATCCTGCCGCCCCAGCCACTCCTCACC
>JBOGNW010000258.1:0-4627 GCA_050747425.1 Candidatus Acidiferrales bacterium | reverse complement strand
CGCAGCCGGCTGCCCTCCAGCGCCGCCACCGTCAAGCTGATGCCTTCGATGGCCACCGAGCCTTTCTCGACCACATAGCGGGTCCACTCCGCCGGCACCTCCACTTCCAGCCAGTGGTCGCCATCGCTCCCCGCGATAAAGGCGACAACCGTCCCCGTGGCATCCACGTGCCCTTGGACGAAGTGGCCTCCGAGCGGGCTCGAAAGCATCAACGGCGCCTCCAGGTTCACGCGCGCGCCTGACGGCATCTGACGGAAGCTCGTGCGGCTGAGCGTTTCCGGCGAGAGGTCACACCAGAATCCCCCCGCATCCACCTTCCTGACCGTTAGGCAACAGCCATTAACGGTGATGCTCGCGCCCACGGAAATTTTCGAGAGCACGCCCGCGGCCTCGATCCGCACCCGCCCGGCGGCCTCGCCTTCGGGCAGCACGAGCTCGGCCACCGTGCCGACTTCTTCAATGATCCCGGTAAACATCGCGCAGATATCCTTCCACGGCGAAGTCCGGCCCGAAGCGGTGCAAGCGAAAATCCGAGAGAGCGGGCAGCGAAACTTCGCCGGCAAGGAGAGGCAGACCGCCCTCGCCGAAAAATTTCGGCGCGTAAAAAAGCCACACTTTATCCACCAGGCCGGACTCGACTGCCGCCGCGTTCAGCCGCGCCCCGGCTTCCAGCAGCACGCTGGTAATCTCGCGTTTCCCGAGCCGGTCGAGCACGGCGCGCAGGCTGAGCTGCCCGCCGGCTTCCTTCAGTTCAATCACCTCGACCCCTCGCTCTTCGAGTTTCGCGCGTTTGCCCATCCACACGTCTTCGCCGCAAAAAACCACCAGATCGTTTTGTGTCGAGCGCACCAGCTCCGACTCCAGCGGCAGCCGCAGCCCGGCGTCCAGCACCACGCGCAGGAGCCGCCGTCGCCGCGGGCACTCCGTGCGGTCGCTCAGCCGCGGGTCGTCTGCCAGCACCGTGCCGATGCCGGTGAGCACCGCGTCCGATTGATGCCGCAGCCGCTGCACCCGCGCGCGCGACTCTTCCGAGGTAATCCAGCGCTCTCCTGGTGGCGTCGGCGCGGCCGGAGCAATCTTTGCGTCGAGCGTCAGCGCCGCCTTGAGTGTCACCAGCGGCCGCCCGGTGCGGATCCAAGAGGCGAAGGGTTCGTTCAGTTGTTGCGATTCTTGTATTAGAACGCCAACAAACGTGTCGATACCGGCGGCGCGCAGGCGGGCCAGCCCCTGCCCGTTCACCTTGGGGTTGGGGTCGGGCATCGCCGCCACCACGCGGCGGACTCCGGCGGCCATAATCGCTTCTACGCAGGGCCCGGTGCGGCCCTGGTGCGAGCAGGGCTCGAGGTTGGTGTAGAGCGTGGCCCCGCGCGCGGCCTCCCCGGCTTCCTCCAGCGCCAAAACTTCGGCGTGTTTGACACCGTCATAAGTGTGCCAGGCGCGGGCGATTTCTTCGCCGTCGCGCACCAGCACCGCTCCCACCAGGGGGTTGGGGCTGGTGAGGGCTTCGCCCTGGCGCGCCAGCTCCAGCGTCCGTTCCATCCATTCGCGGTCGGTGCGGGTTTTGGTCAGCAGCGCCATCGCCATTCAGTCGAACAGCGACGCCACGTAGGCATCGGCGTCGAAGTCAATCAAGTCGGTCACCTGCTCGCCCACGCCGAGATAGCGGATGGGCAGGCCCAGGGTGCGGGTAATGGCGACCACGATGCCGCCTTTGGCGGTGCCGTCGAGCTTGGTCAGCACAATGCCGGTCACGCCCACCGCTTCCAAAAACTGCCGCGCTTGCGCCAGCCCGTTCTGGCCGGTGGTGGCGTCGAGCACCAGCAAAATTTCCTGCGGCGCCCCCGGCACCAGCTTGCCGGCGGTGCGCTTCATTTTTTCGAGCTCCGCCATCAGGTTGTGTTTGGTGTGCAGACGCCCGGCGGTGTCCACCAGCACGGCGTCAGCCCCGCGCGCCCGCGCCGCCGTGACGGCGTCGAAAACGACGGCCGCCGGGTCGGCGCCCGGCTTCTGCCGCAGCAGTTCCGCCTTCAAGCGCTCGGCCCAGACCTCCAGTTGCTCGCCGGCGGCGGCGCGAAAGGTATCGGCAGCGCAGAGAACCACCCGCTGGCCCTCGGCCTGCCAGCGATGCGCGAGCTTGGCGAGGGTCGTGGTCTTGCCGGTTCCGTTCACGCCCACCAGGAAAACCACCCGCGGTTTTCCGTTCAGTGCCGCTGGCGGGGGCGTCAGGGAGCGGAGCAGGGAAGCCAGCTCTTCGCGCAGCGCCGCGCGCAGCGCCGCCGGGTCGGACAGGTCTTTGCGCTCCACCCGCTCTTGCAAGCGCGTCAGGATTTCAGTGGTTGTCTCCAGCCCGATGTCGGCGGCCAGCAAAGCGGCCTCCAGCTCGCGAAAGAGCGCGGGGTCGATTTCTTTGCGGCCGCGCAAGGCCTGGTCGAGCCGCCCGGCGAACTGCTCGCGCGTCCGCCGCACCGCCTGCTCGAGGCGCCCCCACCAGCTAGCTTTCTTCTCTTCTTCGGCTTCCGGCATGATCAAGTTCCAAGGACATTCTACCGCAGAGGCGCAGAGTGCGCAGAGGACAAGAAGGGATGAGCGCTTAGACTTCGACCATCTGCGGGCTGATGCGCAGCCGGCCGGTCTCCACCGACTTGAACAGGGCATCCACAACCACCGGGTCGAATTTTTTCACCTGTAGCGAGCGGATTTTCTCCATGGAGGCACCCAGGTCCATCGCCGCCTGGTAGGGGCGGTTAGTGGTCATAGCATCGAGCGTGTCGGCCACGGCGATGACGCGGGCCATGACGGGAATCTCTTCCCCCTTGAGCCCGTAGGGGTAGCCGTGGCCGTCCAGGGACTCGTGGTGCAGCTCGATGCCGGGAATCATTTCGCGCAGCTTGGCCACCGGGCGGATGATGTTGGCCCCTTTCACCGGGTGCTGCTTCATGACTTCAAACTCCTCTGTGGTGAGCCCGCCGGGCTTCTTGAGCACGCGGTCGTCCACGCCAATCTTGCCCACATCGTGCAGCAGGGCGGAGATGCGAATCTTGTAGACCTCTTCGTCGGGCAGCCCCAGAGTCTCGGCCAGCACGACGGAGTACTTGGCCACGCGCCCCGAATGGCCGCGCGTGTACGGGTCTTTCTCGTCGATGGCGGCCGCCAGGGTGCGAATCGAACCCATAAAGAGCTCGTGATTCTCCTGCGCCGCCTGTTTCAACTGCTCGACGAACTTCTCCAGGTCGTCGGACATCAGGTTGAAGGTTTCCGCCAGCTCGCCAATCTCGGTGCGGCTGGGCAGCCGCACTCGCCGCGTGAAGTCTCCCTTGGCGATGGCGCGCGTGGTTTCGGCCAGCACCTGCAAGGGCGCGGTCAGCCGCCGGGCGGAGATGTAGCCGATGAGCACGCTGACCGCGATGGTAATCAGCGCCAGCACCAGGGCGTTCAACTCCATCTTCCACGCCATGTAGTAGGCGTCGTCGAGGCGCTTCTGGGCGATGACGCCCCAGTCGAGCTCGGGCACCACGGCATAAGTGCCCAGCATGCGGGTCTTGCGCCCCCCCGCCTCCAGGGTGAAGGTGGTGGTGATGGTGGCCTGGCCGGAGCCTTCGCGGAAGCGCTGCACAATTTCGATGTCGTTCATGTCCTGTCCCGGCCGCTCGTTCTCTTCCGCGTGGACAATCAGCCGGCCGCTGCGGTCCACCACGTAGGTCACCAGCTTGTTCTGGCTGGCGTCTTGCAGGCGGGCCGCCAGGAAGTCCAGGCTCATCACCGTGGCCACCATGCCGCTGAAGTCGTTGCCCGCGGCCAGCGGCCGCGCCATCATCATCACCGGCCTCGTCTTTCCCTGGCTCTGAATCAGGAAAGCGCCGCTGTTATAGGAGTGGCCGAGCTGGGCCGCCTGGAAGGCGTCGTTCAGCCGCTGCCGCACGAATTCGTCCTGGATGACTTCCGGGTTGCCTGCGTAGATGCCGCGCTGGTCCGTGTTGACAATGTTGAGGTACAGCACACGCTCTTCGGTGCCGCGGATAAACGCTTCCGCCGCTCCGCCCAGGGTGGTGGCGTGCCGCGGCTCGGCCACGTTCCCGATGGCGCCGCTCGACTCCAGCAGCCGCACCAGGTTTTCGGTCTGGAGGTTCATGCCCCGGACGTAAAGCCGGATTTCCTGGGCGATGTCGCGGGTGACGGTGGTTTGGTAGAGCTTCTCGGTGGTTTCCAGGGCTTCGCGGTTGCTGGAGCTGACCTGGTAGCCGTAGATGATGAGCGGAATGACGCTGACCGTCAGCAGTACGCCCAGGATGAGGTAGAGAAGGCGGATGCGGCGGGGGCCCAGCCGCGCGACGCGCTGGCTCAGTTTTTCGACCACCCCTGTCATTCGACCCGAGGGCGCCTCATCGTCGGACGCGAGGCCTCCGCACCCTCGCCGGATTTTAGCTGAAAATCCGCCCCTCAACAACCATTCTGGCCGCCTTGGGTTGGGTAGGGCAAGGGTTTATCCCTTGCCGTCCTCTCTGGCTTGGTAGCGGCGAGGAAGCCGTAGTCGGGCTTCGTCGCCTGGCCCTGCCTGCCCCGCCTGCCCTGTCGCAGCGCAGCGAAGACCCTCGCAGCGCAGCGGAGACCCTGTCGCAGCAAAGCGAAG
>JBOGNW010000257.1:0-4134 GCA_050747425.1 Candidatus Acidiferrales bacterium | reverse complement strand
AGAATCCCCCCTGCCATGAGCACATACTTCCAAGCCGGAGCGAGCACGGGACCGAAGGCCGCCAGCCCCAACAGCACCACCCCGATCACTACGTACGCGATGCGAGTCCCCGGGCCTATGTTGGGTTTGAAAGCCATCTTGCCTCCTCGGACGATTGCCTGAATACTAAGACGTGCCGGGCGATGAGGCAACACATTTCCGGCAGGAGGAGCCGAACTGTGGAGCTGGGACTGAAAAACAAAGTGGCGGTGGTGGCCGCGGCCAGCCAGGGCCTGGGCCGCGCCATCGCGGAAGAGCTGGCACGCGAAGGCGTGCGCGTGGCCATTTGCGCGCGCACGCCCGCGACGCTTGAAGCCACGGCGGACGAAATTCGCCGGGCGACCGGCGCCGAGGTGCTCGGAGTCGCAGCCGACGTGACGCGCGCCGAGGAGGTGGAGCGCTTCGTCGCGGCGGCGGTTGAGCGCTGGGGCACGGTGCACATCGCCGTCGCCAACGCCGGCGGGCCGCCCGCCAAAGAGTTCGCCGCCATCACGCTCGAGGACTGGGAGCGCGCGGTCGAGCTGAATTTGATGAGTTCCGTTTATCTGGCGAGGGCGGTGCTGCCGCGCCTGCGGGCGCAGAAGTGGGGCCGGCTGCTGTTTCTCACCTCGGCCTCGGTGAAGCAACCGATTGACGGGCTGCTGCTTTCCAACTCGGTGCGCAGTGCGGTCGCCGGTCTGGCTAAAAGCCTGGCCAACGAATACGCGCGCGACAACGTGCTGGTGAACGTGCTCTGCCCCGGCTTCATCGGCACCGAACGCCTCGAAGAGCTGGCGGCCACGCTCGCGGCGCAGAAGGGCGTGAGCCCCGACGAAATCCGTCGGGGCTGGGCGGCGCAGATCCCCCTGGGACGCATCGGCGAGCCCAAAGAGCTGGCAGCGCTGGCCGCTTTCCTCGCCTCGGAACGCGCCAGCTACATCACCGGCACAGCCATCGCCGTTGATGGCGGCCGCACGCGCAGCCTGCTGTAGCCGCAGCACTAAAACACGAAAGGAGTCACCGGTGGAGAGACCTGCGGAAACAAAATATCCGATTCACGAGTTGCTGCGGCGGCGCTGGAGTCCGCGCGCCTTTGCCGAGAAACCCGTCGAGCCCGACAAGCTGCTGAGCCTGCTGGAAGCGGCGCGCTGGGCGCCGTCGTCCTTCAACGAGCAGCCCTGGGCCTTCTTGGTGGCGACGCGAGACAACCCCGAGGAGTACGCGCGCCTGCTCAACTGCTTGGTCGAAGGCAACCAGCAGTGGGCGCGGCTGGCGCCGGTGCTGATGCTCTCACTGGCCAAGCTCGCCTTCGACCGCAACCAGAAGCCCAACCGGCACGCCTTCCACGACGTCGGGCTGGCGGCCGAGAGCCTGGTGATTCAGGCGATGGCGCTGGGACTTTTCGTTCACCAGATGGCGGGCATCGAGGTCGAAAAAATCCGCCAGGTGTACGCGCTTCCGCCCGGGTGGGAGCCCGTGGCCGGCATCGCCCTGGGCTACGCAGGCGAGCTCGAGCGGCTGCCCGAAAAACTCCGTGAGCGCGAGCTGGCCCCGCGACAGCGCAAGCCGCTGGAGACCTTCACCTTCACCGGCCGCTTCGGCCAGGCGTCGCCGTTCCTGACATCCACCGAACAACCACGTTGACCGGCAGACACGGCAAGCGGTAGCATTCTCGCCGGGCGCATCATCAATTCCCACAGGAGTCGAGTCCGGCCATGCAAAGCAAGAAGCTTCTGATCGGCCTGGTTTCAAGCCTGCTGCTAACCATCCCCGCTCGCGGCACGGCGCAAGAACATCAGCATCCGGCGGGCGATCCCGAAAAGCTCGGCCAGGTGCGGTTCGAAACCTCCTGCGAAGCCGCCGTGCGGCCGGCTTTCACCCGCGCCGTGGCGATGCTGCACTCGTTCTGGTATGAGAAAGCAGCCGCGGAGTTCACGGCGGTGGCGCAGATAGATCCGAACTGCGCCATCGCCTACTGGGGTCTGGCCATGACCTATAACCATCCCTTGTGGGAGCAGCCGAACGCCGTCAGCCTGAAAGCGGGCGCGGCCGCTCTCAGCAAAGCGAAGGAGCTGGGAGGCAAGAGCGCGCGCGAGCGCGACTACGGGGCGGCGCTGGAGGCCTTCTACAATGACTTTGAGACGACCGACCACGTGACGCGTACGCTCGCCTACGAAGCGGCGATGCAACAGCTCTCGCAGCGCTACACCGATGACCGTGAGGCTTCCGCCTTTTATGCCCTGGCGCTCCTGGGTTCAGCCACCGCGCTCCCGCCGGACAAAACCTATGCGCGGCAGAAAAAGGCCGGCGCGATCCTGGCGCCGGTTTTTGCGAAGCAGCCCGAGCATCCCGGCCTCGCTCACTACATCATCCACAGTTGCGACTTTCCGCCCCTCGCGGCGCTCGCTATCGACGCCGCCCGCCGCTACGCCACGATCGCGCCGGACTCTCCTCACGCCCTCCACATGCCGTCGCACATTTTCACGCGCCTGGGTCTGTGGGATGAATCCATCGCTTCCAACAAGAACTCAGCCGCCTCCGCGCACAAGTACGGAGTGACGGGCGACGAGCTGCATGCGCTGGACTATCTGATGTACGCCTACTTGCAGCAGGGGCAGAACCGCCAAGCGCGCCAGCTTCTGGATGCCGTGCCGAGAATGGAAGGCGCTCCCCCGCAATACTTCGCCGGGCTCTATGCCACCGCCGCCATGCCCGTCCGCTACGCGCTGGAGCGACACCGCTGGGCGGAAGCCGCCTCCCTGAAAATGCCGGCCAACTTTTTCCCCGGCGGTCGCTATGCCTGGGCCGAGGCGATGTTTCTCTTCGCGAGCGCGCTGGGGGCGGCGCGCAGCGGTAACGCATCTCCCGCGCGCGCGGCCGACCAGCCACTGGCGGCGCTGCGTGAAACGCTGAAGCAAGCCAGGGAAAATTACTGGGCCGAGCAGGTGGAAATACAGCGTCGCGAAGTGGCCGCCTGGGCGACACACCTCGAAGGCCGCACCGACGAAGCCCTGGCGCTGTTGCGCTCCGCCGCCGACCGGGAAGACCTCCTGGGCAAGCATCCGGTCACACCGGGCGCTCCTTTGCCGGCCCGCGAGCTGCTGGGGGATTTGCTGCTCGACGCCAAACAACCGGCGCAGGCGCTGGCTGAATACGAAGCCGTCTTGCAAGCCGCGCCCAATCGCCTGAATTCTCTCTACGGAGCCGCCCGCGCGGCGGAGCTGGCTCAAAATCCTGAGCGCGCCAAAAAGTACTACAGCGCCCTTCTCCAGCTCTGCGACCAAGCCGACGGGGAGCGGGCGGAGCTGGACCTCGCCCGGCAATTCCTGGCCCGCAAGTAGCCCGCCTTTACGCGCCGAACCTCAGCAGCAGCGAGAGGGTTGGGAGTATTTGCGTTCGAGTTGCTCCCGGTAAAATTCATCCGGTGGAAGCGCGGCCTGCGGACCCAGCCGCGCCACATACTTCTCGTAGGCGGCATCACCGCTGACTTCGCGCAGCCAGGCGAAGACAACCTGCGCGCCGTGAGAAAGGAACGTGCGCGCGGCGCCGAACCAATCAACCCATAAACCGATCAACCGATCAACCATCCTCAGTCTCCTTCGGCGAATTGCGTCGCCACATACGGCGTCTCCTGCAAATCGGCCGCGCGGCGTCCGCTGAGCAGCCGCAGCCACTCCCAGGCCGCCGAGACCACCACCAGCAGCACCAGGCTCGCCAGCAGCGCGGTCACCGCCGCATTCAACTGATCGTTGAACAGTAGACGCTCGGTGGCCGCCACCTGCGCCGCCGGAACCGCCCCCGCCGCCAGTTGCTCCGCCAACTGGCGCGCGTGCGCCAGGAAGCCGATGCGGGGCTCAGGCGAAAAAATCTTCTGGTAGCTCGCTGTCATGGTCACCGCCACCAGCCACACCGCCGGCGCCAGCGTCACCCACAGGTAGCGCAGCCGGTCCATCTTGATGAGGATAGTCGTCATCACCACCAGAGCCACGGTGGCCAGCAACTGGTTGGCGATGCCGAAGAGCGGCCAGAGCGAGTTGATGCCGCCCAGCGGGTCGAGCACGCCCGCGTAGAGGAAATAGCCCCAGGCAGCGACGATGAGCGCGCTCGAGAAGAGAA
>JBOGNW010000256.1:0-10354 GCA_050747425.1 Candidatus Acidiferrales bacterium | reverse complement strand
ACGCCTTGAACCACCTCCGCAGGGAATGACCGACCCGAGCGCGCGCAGCATGCTCTGGAGCGCCGACGACGACAACGACGACACGCTTGAGTATTCCGTCTATTACCGCGGCGAAGGGGAAACGCGCTGGAAGCTTATGAAGGATAAGGTGACGGATCGCTTTTACACTTGGGACGCCGCCACGCTGCCCGACGGCGCCTATACCATCAAAGTTGTGGCTTCCGATGCGCCTTCCAACCCGAGCGACATGGCGCTGACGGGCGAAAACGTGAGCGACCGCTTCGAGGTGGATAACACGCCGCCCCGGCTCGATGAACTAATGGCTACGGCGCGCAGCCGCACCGTGGAAGTGAGCTTTGTAGCCCGCGACTCCTACAGCCCGCTCAAAAAGGCGGAATACTCGCTCAACGCCGGCGATTGGAAGCCGCTCTTTCCCGTCGAAGCCACCACCGACTCGCGCGAGCACCGCTATGTGTTTCGCCTGGAGGCGCTGGAGCCGGGCGAGCACACGGTGGTGGTGCGCGTCTACGACCGCTTTGACAATCCCGCCCTCGCCAAAACCACCTTTACAGTGCAGTAGGACTGATCGAATCTCCGCGCGCCCCTCCGAGCGCCTGAACGGCGTCAGCCTGACCGACACTCGCCTCTTCAACCGCTTTCTCGATTCGCGGCAGGTAGATGGTGAATCGTGTGCCGAGATTGTGCTGACTCTCCACCACCACGTAACCGCCGCTCTGCTTCACCACCCCGTACACGATGGCCAATCCCAAACCCGTGCCCATGCCCGGCTGTTTGGTAGTAAAGAACGGTTCGAAAAGATGTTCGAGCACCTCCTCGTCCATTCCCGCGCCCGAATCGGAGACTGTCAGCAACGCGTAGCGGCCCGCCGGCACCAGGTCGTAGCGGCTGGCAATCGCGCGGGTCAGCTCGAGGTTAGCTGTCTTCAGCCTGAGCTGGCCTCCCCGCGGCATGGCGTCGCGGGCGTTAATCGCCAAACTGAGAAGCACCTGCGCGAGTTGGGCAGGATCTGCCTTCACAATTCCTAACGTGGGGTCAAGTTCGCTGGTCAGCTCAATGCCCTCCCCGATGAGCCGCCGCAGCATTTTGTCCGTCTCAGCGATGGTGTCATTCAAGTTCATCACCCTCGGGGCCAGCACTTGCGTGCGACTGAAAGCCAGCAGTTGCCGAGTCAGGGAAGTCGTGCGCTCCGAAGCAGTAAGAATTCTCTCCGCGAACGCCTGCGCCGGGTGGGCGGGGTCGAGGTTGGCCAGTAACAGCTCGGTGTAGCCCAGCAGCCCGACGAGCAGGTTGTTGAAGTCGTGGGCCACACCGCCCGCCAGCCGCCCCACCGCCTCCATCTTTTGCGCTTGGCGAAGTTGAGCCTCGAGGGCGCGCTGCTCGCTGACGTCGCGGTAGAGCACGTAGCTGCCCCGCGGCTGGCCGTCCACCAGAAAAGGCCCGCCGTGCAAGTCCACCTCAATGTGTTTGCCATCTTTCCGCCGCCGGCGCGTGGTGACGTGCACGACCTCGCCCGCCAGCACTCGCTGACAAAACTCCTTGGGCTCTGAGGGCCGATCCGCCGGCGCCAGCCACGCGGCGATCTCCTGGCCGACAATTTCCTCGCGTGTGTATTGGAAGAGTTGCTCAAAAGCAGGATTGCAAAGCTCCACGCGATTCTGGCTGTCGAACACCACAATGCCCACCGGTGAGTGTTCAATCAGGGCGTTCAAGTAGGTCGTGCGCTTCTGGACTTCCTTCTCGAGCTGACGGCGCTCGGCCATCTCTGCTTCCAGCCGGGCTTTGGCCTTTTCCAGTTCGGCCGTGCGCTCGCGCACCCGCCGCTCCAGGTTCTTCTGCAAGTCTCTCAGGGCTTTTTCCGTTCGTTTGTGCGTGGTGATGTCGAGGGCATGGGCCAGCACGTAGGGGGGTTTCCCGGCCTCCTCATAGCGCGCGTTGCGGTACATCCAGATGCGTTTCGTTCCGATTCGGGTCAAAAGCTCCATCTCCCCGCTCACCGCCGGCTCGTCGGCAATCCGCCGCAGGTAGTCGGCAAATTGCCGCCGCGTCGAGGGAGCGAGAAATTCCTCCAGGCTCCGCCCCACCATTTCGGAAGGCTGGTAGCCGAGCCGATGAGCCGCCGCGGGGTTGATGAGTTGCACCCTCCCCTCGAGATCGTGGACACAGATCAACCCCAAGCTGTTTTCGACCAGATGCCGGTATTGCTCGAGGGAGAATCCCTCAATCTCCAGCTCCGGCCTGCTTCGCTTGATCGCTTGCGCAGCACCATCGGTGGGTTTCATGGCAGGTACCTCCCGAAACTTCGGGATGATAGGAAGTCCCCCGAAACACGAAGGGGCACGAGAGCCCCTCCAAGGTCCCTCACAGAGAGAGGCCAAGTCCCCAGCGGCCGGGTTGCTTCCTAACGGTGTTTGTTTTCTCTTCCGCTCCCTAGAAGGCGGCGGCGAAGGTAAGTGGCAGGTGAGTCTGTAAGCCGGATTCTGTTCCCCGCGCCGTGCGGACGGCGCCGGGCGGCGATCATTCCTCTCGGCGACCTACCCGGGAGTCACGTCCCGCGGCTTCGTTTCCGAGGCCTCGGGACAAGGGCCGGGCTAACCCTCCTCCCCTATTCGGTCTTGCTCCGCGTGGGGTTTGCCGTGCCCCCGGCATCGCTGCCGGGGCGGTGGGCTCTTACCCCACCGTTTCACCCTTGCCTTCGGGGCGTCGTCCCGGGCGTTACCCGGGGCGCGTCCGTTTCCGGACCGAGCCCGCCAGGCGGTTTATTCTCTGTGGCACTGTCCGTTCCCGGCTGATGTCGCAACCGGGACCTCGCCTCGTTCCCCTGCCCGGTGGACAGGAGTCCGGCGAGCACGCTGCCCTGGGAGTCCGGACTTTCCTCCCCGATACGGCTGCGAGGCCAAAACCTCGCCGCCTATCGGGGCGATCACCCGACTCACCTGCCACCCTCATTATACCCCGAGAATACCCCAGCCCCAAACGTCCAGCGCAACCATTCACTGCCGCGCATACTGGACGCCGCAGCACGTCTCCAGAAAGCCTGCCTGGAGCCACCTGAGGCCACATAAGAGATGGCATGGTCTGAAGCTCGCTACGGCGCCGCGGGGTCGTCGGGGCCAGCCGCCTGGCCACGCCGCGCGCGGATAATTCGCGTCTGGTCGGAATAGTAGAAGATTTCTCCGCTGCTGCCGGGAGAGAGGGGCTCGGCGGTCAAGCGATAGCTCTTGAACAATTGCACGGTGGCCGCCCAGCGCTGGTCAGGCTGTCCGGGCTGGTAGCGAAAGCGGTAGCCGCCAACCTCGACGCTATCCCGCGCCCTCCAAGAGTCCAGCAACCGTGCCCGTTCCGGTGACGCACGCTCCGGGCGATCCACTTCCCTGTCCGTCAGACGCCTGAGCGAATCCGGGTAGCCTTCAAACTTTTTGTGATAGGCCTCGAGCGCGTGGTTTACTACCAGCAGAGTAGTGTGGGCGTAGGATTCGTTCTCCTGCCGCCAAGACTTTTTCAAACTCCGAGCCGCATAGACCCCACTCACTAGCACCGCAAGCCCCAGAAGCGCGGCGAGAATAAGGCGGCGTTGTTTAGAAACAGCCATTGGCTTTCCGCTCAGCCCTTCCCCAGCAGGCGCGCGAACTGCGCTTCATCGAGCGTGGGAACACCCAGCGAGCGCGCCCGGTCGAGTTTCGAGCCCGGCTCGGCCCCCACCACCACATAACTGGTTTTCTTGCTGACGGAATCGGTCACCTTGCCGCCCAGCGATTCGATCAAGGCTTTGGCGTCCTCGCGGCTCCAGCGCGCCAACGCCCCCGTCAGCACGAAAGTTTTGCCGGCCAGTCTGGTGTCTTTAGGGGTCTTGCGCTCTTCGCGGAAGCGCAACCCGGCCAGGCGGAGTTTTTCCAGCAGCTTGCGGTTGGCGGCCTCCGAGAAGAATTCCGCCATGCTTTCCCCCACCTTGGGGCCCACCTCCGGCACCTCGGTCAGTTCCTCGACGCTGGCTTCGGCCAGCTTCTCGAGCGAGCCAAAGTGCTCGGCCAGCAACTGCCCGGTGCGCTCGCCTACGAAGCGAATCCCCAGGGCAAAAATCAGTCGCGCCAGGCTGTTTTTCTTGCTGGCCTTGATTTCTTCCAGCAGGTTCTGGGCGGATTTTTCCGCCATGCGTTCCAGGTCCGCCAGCGTCTTGAGATCGAGGTGGTAGAGATCGGCGACATCTTTCACCACGCCTTTATTGACCAGCTGATCCACCAGCTTGTCCCCCAGGCCGTCAATGTTCATGGCGTGACGGCTGGCGAAGTGCAGCAGCGATTCCTTCCGCCGCGCCGGGCAGCCGGCGTTCACACAGCGGTAGGCGACCTCGCCCTCGGCCTTGTGGATGCGGCTCTGGCACTCGGGACAGTGGCTCGGCATGCGGAAACGCTTTTCCTCCCGCCCGTGCTTCACTACCTTCACCACATGCGGAATGACCTCGCCCGCCCGCTCCACCACCACCGTATCGCCCACGTGCACACCCAGCCGTTCCACCTCGTCCAGGTTGTGCAGGGTCGAATGGCTCACGACCACCCCGCCGACTTCCACCGCTTCGAGGTCGGCCACCGGCGTCAGCGTTCCCGTGCGGCCCACCTGCACGCGGATATCCACGACGCGCGTCTCCGCCTGCCGCGCGGCGTACTTGTAGGCCGTCGCCCAGCGAGGCGCCTTGGCCGTCGTGCCCAACTCTTCCCACAGCGCGGTTTCGTCCACTTTGATGACGATGCCGTCAATCTCATAGGGAAGCTTCTCGCGCTTCGCCTCCCAGCGCTCGCAGTAGCGAACCGCCTCCTCCAGCCCGCGGCACTTCTCCCAATGGGGGTTGACTTTGAAAGCGAGCGCCGCCAGCGCCTCGAGCACTTGCGAATGCCGCGCCAGCGGCACGCGCCCGTCTACCAGCAGCGCATAGACATAGATATCGAGCTGCCGGCGGGCGGTGATGCTCGGGTCGAGCACCCGCACCGAGCCGGCGGCGGCGTTGCGCGGGTTGGCGAAGATTTTCTCCCCGCGCTCCTCCTGCTCGCGGTTCAGTTGCTCGAAGGCGCGCCGCGTCATGATGACCTCGCCGCGCACCTCGAAATCAGCCGGCAACCTGGTTTTCTTCAGCCCTTTTTCGCTGACCCGCAGCGGCAGAGCCCGGATGGTTTTGACGTTGGGGGTGACGTCCTCGCCTTCGCTGCCATCGCCGCGGGTCACGGCGCGGACGTAGAGCCCGTCTTGGTAATGCAGCGAGATGCTGAAGCCGTCGAATTTGTGCTCCGAGACGTAGTCCAGCGTGGCGCGGCCCGTCCCTTCCCGCACGCGCCGGTCAAACTGTCCCAGCTCCTCGAAGGAGTAGACGTTGTCCAGGCTGAGCATTGGCCGGCGGTGCCGCACCTTCTGGAATCCGGCCCGCGGCTGCCCCCCCACGCGCTGCGTGGGCGAGTCCGGGGTAACCAGTTCAGGATGCTCGGCTTCGAGCGCCTTGAGCTGCTTCAGCAGGCGGTCGAACTCGGCGTCAGAAATCTCCGGCCGGTCGCGCACGTAGTACAAAGTCTCGTGGTGTTGCAGCGTTCGACGCAGTTTGTTGATGTTATAACGCATTCGCACTTTGGTGTTGCAGCGTTCGTCGCAGTTTGTTGACGTTATAACGCATTCGCACTTTGTTGATGTTATAACGTGTTCGCACTTTGTTGATGTTATAACGCGTTTTTTCGACCGCCCCTTTGTCCTTCCCCATCCCTGTTATTATAGCGTCCCGCACGGCATGGACCCGATCACGCATTCGCTCGCAGCTTGGGCGCTGGCGCGCGCCGGCGGCAATCGGCTGGCGCCGCAGGCCACCGCAACATTAGTGGCAGCAGCGAACATCGCCGACCTCGACTACTTCTACATACTCGGGGGGGCGCACGCCTATCTGACTCATCATCTCACCTGGAGCCACTCGGCACTGGCCGCGCTCGTTCTCGGCGGCGGTGTGGCGCTGCTTTTCTGGTGGTTGGGCAAGGCATCGCAACCGCTCGGTCCACTGCTGGCGGCCGGATGGATGGGGGCGGCCAGTCACTTGCTGCTGGATTGGACTACATCAGCAGGCACCGAGCTTCTCTGGCCGGCAAGCGACACCCGTTACGCGCTCGACTGGTTCTCCTTCACCGAGCCGGCACTCCTATTTCTTTTGCTTCTCGGCCTGGCGCTTCCAGCCTTGTTTGCGCTGATTCACGAAGAAATCGGCGCGCGTCGCAGCCCGCGTGCGCCGCGCTGGGGCGCGGTGGTAGCCCTGGCGGCTTTGTTGGGGCTGGCCGCGGCAACTGCCAGCCTCCACGAAGAGGCGGTCACGCAACTCGACTCCCGCATCTATCGCGACCGCACGCCTCTGCGGTCGTCCGCCTACCCGGCGCCGCTGAATCCCTATCGCTGGCAGGGCCTGGTGGAAACCGATACGACCTACGAGGTGGTGCCCGTAAATCTGCTGAACCGCCAGCGACCAGTCGAGGCTTTCAACACTTTCTACAAACCGGCCGCCTCACGCGCTCTCGACCGCGCTCTGGCCACCGAGACCGCCGGGATTTTTCTCACCTGGGCGCGTTTCCCCCACATTGAGATCGTTCCCGCGGTCGGTGGCGGTTGGCACATCCGCCTGCAAGATTTGCGCGAGGTTGCTCGCCGGCCCGGAGCGCGACGGTTTCTGGCCTGGATTGAACTGACGAGCGAGCTAGAGGTGGAGCGGGAGGCCATTCTCTGGGGGCGGCCGGGCGAAGAAAGCGCGCGCTAAGCTAGCTGACCGTCTCTGTACGGCCGCTGTAGCGGTCGACCAACCGAACTATCAGCCACAGGGCCAGCATCAGCACCACCACAACACCCGAGACCTGAAGGTAATTGCTGCGCAGGAAGACGATGGTCTGGTCGCCGTAGCGAATCGTCAGAAAGCCCCACATGAAGTAGCGCAGCCCGCGGCCCACGACCAGCGCTACGAGAAAATATCGGAAACGCACCTGAAAAACTCCCGCCGCCAGCACGAACAACTTGAAGGGGGTGGGCGGGGGCAGCACCGCAGGGAGGGCCACGGTCAGGAACTCGTTTTTTTCGTACCAGCTGCGCAAGCGCTCGATTTGTTGCGGGCTCATTCTTTTCTGCAACACCACCTCTCCGCCCTTGTGCGCCAGATAAAAAATAGTCGCGCAGCCGAGCACCGAGCCCAGCGTGGCCATGGAGGCGTAGAAAACCATTCCCTCCGGATTCTGCAAGGTGAGGGCGATGACCAGGGCGTCGTTGATGATGGGCAGAGTGCCGAAAGAAGAGTCAATGAAAGCAATCACCAGCAAGCCCCAACCGCCCGCGGTTCCGAGCAGGCTGACGATGAGCGACTGCGCCCAGGCGGGGAGCTTCGCCAGGAGACCCTGGAGCCAATCAGGCAGGGCCGGCGGCGCGGCGAGCAGCGAAGAGAGCAGCAGGTTCCGCAAGGGCCAGTATTCTATGCAAGCGGCCAGCGGGCGACAAGCCGCCCCGACGGGCCCGCCTTGCCGGATACGATTACCTGCTATAGAATAGCGGCTTCCCTCGAGGGCGAGCCGCACGTTCTTACCCGGCGTCGCGGCGATTTTACTGTCTCCTGGTTTCGAGTGGATGAAAAACCCGATGACTCGCGCCGTTGTCACCCTGTTTGCTTTGATGCTGGCGGCGCCGGCCTGGGCCGGCGAAGGCGACATCGTGCTGCCCCACCTGAGCGGGAACGACTGGCTCATCTTGTGGGGCGTGCTGGCCTCCGCCCTCATCGCGCTCGGCTATGGCTATTACCTGGTGCGGCGGGTGCTCGCCGAGCCGGCGGGCACAGAGCGCATGCGCGAGATCAGCGCCGCCATCGAAGAAGGCGCTATGGCCTACCTGGGCCGCCAGTTTCGCACCATGATTCTTTTTGTCGTGGCGCTCACTGTCGTGCTGTGGCTGATCTACCGCCCAGTGTATCCGGTCACACCCGAGGGGGCCGCCTTGCCGTTGCCCCTTGGCATTGCGCTGGCGTTCTTTATGGGCGTGCTGGCTTCCTACGGAGCCGGCTACGTGGGCATGTGGCTGGCGGTCAAAGCTAACACACGCACGGCGGCGGCCGCGTTGAAAGGCTACGCCGGGGCGCTGGAGCTGGGTTTTCGAGCGGGAGCGGTGTCGGGGATGTTCACGGTGGGCTTTGGGCTGCTGGGCGCCACCATCATCTTCCTGTTCTTCGCCGAGCACGCCATGAAGGTGCTGGTGGGCTTCGGGTTCGGAGGCTCGCTGGCGGCTCTCTTCATGCGCATCGGCGGCGGCATCTTCACCAAGGCGGCCGACGTGGGCGCCGACCTGATCGGCAAGGTGGAGAAAGGCATTCCCGAAGACGACCCGCGCAACGCCGCTGTTATTGCCGACAACGTGGGCGACAACGTGGGCGATTGCGCCGGCATGGCGGCCGATGTCTTCGAGAGCTACGAGGTTACACTGGTGGCCGCCATCATCCTGGGCGCCGCGACCACGCTCGACCCGAGCTTCAACGCCCACTACGGCGCCGCCGCCTCCGGATTCGCCCTTAAGCTCGTGCTCTTCTGTCTGTTGGTGCGCGCTCTGGGGGTGTTTTCCTCCATTGTCGGCATTGTGAATGTGCGCGTGCGCAGCAAAACCCGCGACCCCATGCGGCCCATTACCGTGGGCTACTGGACGTCGGCCGCCGTGTCAGTGGTGGGTTTCTTTCTCATTAATCATTTCTACTTGATTGACCCGCGGACGGGGGCGCCCGACTACCGATTCGCCGGCGCCTGCACCATTGGCATCGCGCTAGCGCTCGTCAACCTGTGGCTCACCAATCGCTTCACTCACCCCGACTACCCCTCGGCTACCGAGACTGCTTACGCCACGCGCACCGGCCCGGCCACCATGCTGCTGACCGGAATGGGCACCGGAATGGAAAGCTCGGTGTGGGCCATCGTCTCGATTGGGCTGACCATTGTGACGGCAGGGCTGCTGTTCGGCGAAAGCCCGGCGCTAGTGGCTTATGGGATTTCGCTGGCCGGCCTGGGCTTGCTCACCACCACCGGCTTCATCCTGGCGATGGACACCTACGGCCCCATCACTGACAACGCGCAGGGAATTTTCGAGATGGCGCGAGTCGAGGCGCCGGAAGAAGTGGGTCGCAGCCTGCGCTGGCTCGACGCCATCGGCAACACCACCAAGGCGCTCACCAAGGGGCTGGCCATCGCCACGGCCGTCATTGCCGCCATCTCACTCTTCCGCTCCTTCATTGACGAGAGCCAGCTCGCCGCCTTGGGGATTCAGGTGAACCTCCCCGATGTGTTCGTCGGGCTGCTGATTGGCGGCGCGGTGCCCTTCCTCTTCAGCTCTTTCGCGCTCAAGGCCGTGGGGCGCGCTTCCTATCAGGTGGTCGAGGAGGTGCGGCGGCAGTTCCGCGAGAAGCCCGGCATCATGGATTGGAAAGAAAAGCCCGACTACGGCCGCTGCGTGGATATTGTCACGGCGGCGGCGCAGAAGGAGCTGCTCGGCCCCGGCATCCTCGGCATTTTCGCTCCCATCCTTGTGGCCTTCTGGTTGGGCGCGGCCGCCCTGGGCGGCTTCCTGGCGGGCGCCATTCTCACCGGGCAGTTGCTGGCCGTGTTCATGGCCAACACCGGCGCCACCTGGGACAACGCTAAGAAGAAAATCGAAGACGGCATCTTGGGCGGCAAGGGCAGCGAGGCCCACAAAGCCGCCGTCATAGGCGATACGGTCGGCGACCCCTTCAAGGACACCGCCGGGCCGGCGCTCAACCCGCTCATCAAAGTGATGAACCTGGTGGCGATTCTGGTGGCGCCCTTTGCCATCCGCGAGCTGGGCTGGGGTGTACGCGGCCCCATCATTGCCGTCTGCGTTCTGCTGCTGGCGCTGGCGGTCTGGTTCAGCAAGCGCGGCGGCATCCAGGGGGTCGAAACCGCTCCAGCTCCCGCGCCCGCCAACCCCCACCGCGACTAGAGAGCCAAGCCGCCGACAGCACCGCGCTCAGGGAAGGCGCGTGCGCTTGTAGATGGCCTCGGCGCGCTTCTCGATTTCCTTAACGAACTGCCGCCAGCGGGTAAGCTGTTTCTTCGCCGGGTTGGTGTCCAGTGACTTGCGCAACCCGCGAGCGTCCTCACGGATCTCACCCGACAATTCCACTACAGGAACGGAAAGGAAATGCTCGCTAGCGCCTTGCACGGTGTCCCCGAGCTTGCGGGCTTTTTCGTCCAGTAAGCGCGTCTGCTCGATCACCTCGGTGGACAGGAAGTCGTGCGCATGGTGGACGGCCTCATAGTGCAGGTTGCGGGTCAGCACGATAAGACGG
>JBOGNW010000255.1:0-3307 GCA_050747425.1 Candidatus Acidiferrales bacterium | reverse complement strand
TCGAATCAGAGAAGAAACTCATCGGACGCGGCGTCTCCACCTGCGCCACCTGCGACGGCTACTTCTTCCGTGGCAAGGAGGTCATCGTCGTCGGGGGCGGCGACACCGCCATGGAAGAAGCGCTCTTTCTCACCAAGTTTGCTACCCGGGTGACCGTCGTCCACCGCCGCGATCAGCTCCGGGCGTCGAAAATCATGGCCGAGCGCGCCCGCCAAAACCAGAAGCTTGATTTCCTCTGGAACACCACCGTAGCTGACATCCTGGACACCGCCAAGAACCAGGTGACGGCGGTGCGCCTGAAGAATCTCAAGACCGGCGCGGAAGAAACGCGCCCGATTGATGGCGTCTTCATCGCCATCGGCCACGAACCCAACACCAAGGTCTTCGAAGGTAAGTTACAGATGAATAAGGGCTACATCGTCGTTCACAATGGTTCTAATACCAGTGTCGAAGGCGTCTTCGCCGCCGGCGACGTTCACGACCACGTCTACCGTCAGGCTGTCACCGCCGCCGGGGCCGGCTGCCACGCCGCTATGGACGCTGAGCGCTGGCTCGAATCCCAGGCCCACAAGTAGTTTTTCAGCACCCTACATCGCCATTCCCGAGCTATAGGCGAGGAATCTGTTTCTCGATTCGCCGCTCACTGAGTCAAAGCTTGTGGCAGACAGCGAGGCCGTCGCGAAGCGGGATTAAAGTCACAAATAGCTCGGGCGAGGCGTAGAGCCGCCGGTTGAACTCCTGGATGGCTGGCGTGTTGCGATCGCCGGGTTCGACCGCGCGCGCCACTCGCCCTGACCAGAGGACGTTGTCGGTAATAAAAAGCCCGCCCCGCCGCAGCCGGGGCACGGCCAGACGCAACACCTCGGGGTATTGGTGCTTGTCCACGTCGTTGAAAATGAGGTCGAACTCGCCCTCTGCCTGCTGAATCAGTTCGAGCGAATCCCCGACCAGCACCTCGATGCGGTCGCGCACCCCGGCGCGCTCGAAATAGCCTTCCGCCTCGCGGGCGTTCTGGGGATCGCCATCGGTGTAATAAACCCTCGCGCCCGGCCCCACGGCGCGCGCCAGCCAAATCGTGGAATACCCGATGGCGGAGCCCATCTCAAAAACGCGCCGCGCTCCGATGAGCTGCGCGTACTGGTAAAGCACCCGACCCACCGCCGGCCCCACGATGGGAATGTCGCGCAGCCGCGCCGCTGCTTCCATCTCCGCCAGCACCGCATCGCGCGCCGGCAGCAGCGAGTAGAAATAGTTTTCGACTGTGGCTTCCGTGATGCCATTCATAAGGTTTTCTCCGTCCCGCCTCAGCCCAACGTTTCGCCCGGCTTGAGCGCGATGATTTCCAGGCCGGGGATGTCTTTCGTCAAGGCGCGGAGGGTTTCCGGCCGGCCGCTCAGAATAGGAAAGGTGCCGTAGTGCATGGGAACGACCGCCTTCACGCCCAGCAGTCGCACGGCGTAAGCGGCGGCGCGCGGCCCCATGGTGTAGTGGTCGCCGATGGGGAGGCAGGCCAGGTCAGGCTCGTACAGCTCCGCGATGATTTTCATGTCGCTGAAGACGTTGGTGTCGCCGGCGTAGTAGAGAGTAAAGCCGCTGGCGAAGCGCAAGACGTACCCGCAGGGCTCACCCGCATAGAGGATTTTGCCGTCCTCCAGGATGCCGCAACTGTGCTCGGCGTGCACCATGGTCACCTGCACGTTGGCCACATTGACCGTGCCGCCTTTGTTCATGTCCACCAGGTTCTCGACCCCTTTCGAGCTCAGCCACTGGCACAGCTCCCAGATGGCCACTACCGCGGCGGGCTTGTGCTTCTTGGCCAGCGCCACGGCGTCGCCGATGTGGTCGAAGTGCCCGTGGGTGATCAGCATCCCATCAAGCTTGGCAAACTCTTTGAGCTTTTCCGGGCAAGCGGGGTTCCCGGCCACCCAGGGATCAACCAGAATGACCTGGCCTTCAGGAGTGGTGATGGTAAAAGTCCCGTGGCCCAGCCAGGTGAGCTTGGTGCCGCGCGTGTCCACGCAGAGCCTCCTGCTCACTGCGAAAACTAAACTGCCGGGGCCGCCATTCTACTCGCCCGCTCGCCGCCCAGGCAACGCAGCCCAGCCCGACTTGCAGCACCCTCCGGCTTTGTGCTAGCTTGACAGCTGGCGACGAAAACCGAGCGTCGCCCGACCAAGGCGACTGAGGAGATCCTGCCATGGCCTATGTGATTGCCGAGCCGTGCATTGGAACCAAAGACACCGCCTGCGTGGACGTCTGCCCGGTGGATTGCATTCATCCCGCCAAGAATCGTGAATACCACAGCGGGCCCGCCAACCAGGGCGCAAAGAACTTCGACGAAGTGGAGCAGCTCTTCATCAATCCCGAGGAATGCATTGACTGCGGCGCCTGCGTCCCCGTCTGTCCGGTGACCGCCATCTTCGTGCTGGAAGACCTGCCCGAGAAGTGGGCCCAGTACGCGCAGTCCAACGCCGACTACTTCAAGAAGGCCGGCTAACTCAACGCACATTTGACGGTCTTTGACGGCGCATGACCGGCGGCAGGCAGCCCGTCCCGGCCGCTTTTTCTTCTCGCGCACGCGAAACGCCCCATGAAGCTCCAATTCGAACAGCTCCAAAAGCTCGATGAGTGCCGCTACCTCATCCCCCGCGGCACCAAGCCCGGCATGCGCACCGACGCGCTCATCTATGCCAATGAGAAGCTGCTGCGGCAGATTCTGAACGACCTCTCGCTCGAACAAGCCATCAACGTCGCCTTTCTCCCCGGTATCGTGGGCCGCTCGCTGGCCATGCCCGACATTCATCAAGGTTACGGTTTCCCCATCGGCGGCGTCGCGGCCACTGACCTCCGCACCGGCGTAGTCTCGCCCGGGGGCGTGGGGTTCGACATTAACTGCGGCGTGCGTCTCCTCGGTACTTCTCTTACCCGAGCGGAAGTCGCCCCGCGCATCAAAGACCTCGTCAACCAGCTCTTCCGCGACGTCCCCTGCGGCGCCGGCAGCCGCGGCGATGTGCAATTGAAGCCCGGCGAGCTCGACCCTGTCCTCACCCGCGGCGCCCGCTGGGTGGTGGAAGACCGCGGCCTCGGCCAGCCGGAAGATGTCGAATTCTGCGAAGAGCGGGGCGCCATGGCCGGCGCCGCCCCCAAGGCGGTCTCCCAGCGCGCCCGCCAGCGCGGCGCCCCGCAAATCGGTTCGCTCGGCTCCGGCAACCACTTCCTCGAAGTCCAGTACGTCGAGCGCATTCATGACGCGGAAGCGGCGACGGCCATGGGCCTCGAAGAAAACCAGGTCGTTGTGCTTATCCAC
>JBOGNW010000254.1:0-5580 GCA_050747425.1 Candidatus Acidiferrales bacterium | reverse complement strand
GTTTTCTGTTTGCCCCAGACCCCTTGCGATGACGAGGTTCTCTTCGAACTCGGCGTTAACTATCTTGACGGCTGGGAGAACCTAAGTCAAGCAGGGGAAAGCTCAGTGGCGGAGGCGGGGGGCGCGGTGGCCGAGGGCGGTGAGAAAAATGGCGCTTTTGCCCCGGGCGTGGGGCGAAAAGAATTCGACGACGTCATCGTCATAGAAAGTCAGGCCGGTGGCCGCTAACCCGAGCGCGTAGGCCGCGAGATAGAGCTTTCCGCCCAGAATCCCGGCCTCGAGTTGCACGGCGCGGTAGCCGCGATTGCCGTAGCGCTCGAGGATGGTTCGCAAGTCAGCCAGAAAAAACACCGCCACACTGGCTTCGGCCGGGCCCGTACCGCCGCCACGCCCTGGCGGGCCTGACTCCCAGCTAGGGCATTCGGGCTTGACTTTTGGGGTCCCAGGGTGATAATTCGGGTGTTGAAGACAGATAAACGCAAATCAACTTGGTTTCGTGCAGGCTGGGGACACACAGAGCTTGACCTTCAGGTAGCTTTCCCTCATACAGGCTCTCCAAGCCTTGAAGGTTGCTGGACCTGCCGCCAGGGAGTTCGGGATTAGGAGGCTAGCCATGAACATACGGATTGCCAGGAAAGGGATCGCCATTCTGACACTGGCGCTGCTGCTGCCATTGGCCCAGGCCGCAGCGCAATCATCCGAGACACAGACCCAAAGTTTCACGAATGGGCGCGCGCTATTCCCTTTTGCCAACAATGTAACCTTCAAAATCCTTGGCGCGTGTAGTGATGGAACGACAGCGACGGTCACCCTTAGCTACGACGCGCCCAATACGCTGAGAAACCTGCTCGCCCCGGAGGTTGCGGGTTCGTGCATCGCGCGCACCGGCACCAAGAAGTGTCCGCGCTTCGACTGGACCGCCAGCACGTGCTCGCCCCCGTTTCAAGTCAGGATCTTCTACGTCAGTGACAACCCGCTCAGCGTAAATCCGCGCATCGCGGTTTGCGACAACGGTTTCTGCGTCGCCGACCTGGATGGATATTTCCCCTTCGCTCCAAGCAACATTGGACCCGACCCGGGATATTCCGCTACCACCAGCCGGAACTCGACTTTCTTTGCCGCCACGTTGAATATACCGGCGGGCGCCCAGGGTTTTGCTACCATCCTCGATCCGCTGGGCAACAACACAACCATGACCAACCCGCTGGTGGTGAATGGCGGGCAAAACCTGCCCCTCAAAGTGCTGCTGTGTTTTAATAACACCAGCGACCCGGCTCTCTGCGACCCGATTACCGATGCGCAGATTTTGGTTTCGATCTACCTGACGGATCCTTTTGAAGTCGTACTGCCATTGGCTATTCCCGGACAGTCTTTTCCCCCAGCGATCATGGAGTTTGTCGGCCCCTACTACCAGCAAAACTGGAAGGTGCCGGGGACTCCGGGACTGTACAACATCAGCTTCATCTTTTTGACCAGCAACGCCAACATCCTAACCGCTTTTGTGCGCGTGCCGACACCCTAGGAACACGGCGGCTGAATTCTCCAGCGGGCGGCAGAGAGCAGACCTAGGGGGATTGCTTCTGGGCGAGGCTGGCGGTCTCGGAAAAGATCGCCTTCAAGTCCTGGCGCTGAAGCAGCGTGTCGCCGCCTACCTCTTTCTGCATCTCTTGCAGCAGTTGCCGCGCTTTCTGGGCGTGCCGCGTGGCATCGGTCGGCCGGCCGGTCAGGGTCAGGACTTTCCCCAGTACGAAGTGGGTGCGGGCCTGATGAGCGCGCAAGCCAAGGTTTTCACTAGTGCGCAGCGCGTCTTCAAGTTCCCGCTCTGCTTGAGGATAGTTCTTCGCTTCCAGGAGGGCCTCGCCGGAGTACAGGGAACATTCTGCGGAAAGATACTTGAGGCCCAGCGAGGCGGCCTCTCGAGACAAGGCCTTCAATGAGCTGAGGGCGGTCTGCGAGCTACCTTCGTGCAGGGCCACTTTGGCTAGATTGATTTTCGAGAGCAAGGCCACCTGGCGGTCCTCGGTGCCCGAAGCCGCTTGCAAGGCTTCATTGTAGAGCCGGTGGGCGGCGCTGAAGTTACCTTGATAGAAGGCGAGGTCGCCCTGGTAGTTGAGGACCTTGGCCACCTGGGCGTCGTTGCGAAGCTCCCGAGCCAAGCTGAGGGCCTCCTGGAGGGTTTTCTCGGCCTGCTGGGAACGGCCGGCAAGACTGAGGGCGTTGCCATAGGCAGCGAGGATTTCACCCAGCCAGAAGCTGCGCTGCTGGAGCTCGCGCATGGTCTTGAGTGCGTCTGCCTGGGCGCTTACGGCGGCGCCAAAGCGCCCCTGATAGGCAAACAGGATCCCCATGCCGTTCGAGGCCACGGCCGTCCCCTCTTTGTTGCCGTCGCTGCGCCAGAGCTCCAGGGCGCGCAGGTAGTAGTTCAGCGCTTCGTCGTAGCGGGCAGTTTGGGCATAGGCGTCGGCCAGGTTGTAGAGAGTTTCCGCCATTTCGCCGGGGACGTTCCATTTCTCGCGGAGCTGCAAGGCGCGTTGGTAGTAGGTGAGGGCATCGCTCAGCTGCCCTTTGGCGACGTAGTAAACCCCGATATTGCTCGCACAAAGCGCCTGCTGTTTTTCATCGCCTAGCTCGGTGTATAACTGCAGCGCTTGCTTAGCAGACTCCAGGGCCTGGTCGTACTGCCCGCGGGTATTGTAGAAGTCTCCCAGGTTGAGCAAGCTGTCGGCGAGGCCCTTGTTGTTCCCGATGGCGCGCTCGATGTTGATGGCTTTGAAGTAGTTTTCTTTGGCGAGGTCCGTCTTGCCCACCAGGTCATAGACCTGGGCCATTTCGTCGAGGGTGGCCGCCATCCCTCCTTTGTCGTCCAGCTGCTCTTTGAGAGTCAGCGAATCGCGGTAATAGCGGAGGGCCTCTTCGAACTTCTGCAGGCGCTTGTAGTTGATGCCGATGCTATGGAGGATTCGGGCTTTGGCCTCCTGATTATCGACCTGGATGGCCAAGCTGAGGGCCCGGTTCAATAAATCGAGAGAGGCCTGGTAATTGCGGCTCTGATGCTCCGCCCGCGCGGCCGCGAACATAGCCTCGAGGTGCTTGGGATCGGCGGCCAAAACTCTAGCGTAGTATTCCCGGGCCTTATCCATCGAGCCCTTGGCTTCATAGAGACCGGCCAGCTCGAAGAGAATCTCGGTATCGGAGGGCCGGGCCTGCGCGAGGTGTTGATAGGCTTCGATGGCTTTGTCCAGGTCGTTTACGGTGCGGGCGTACTGAGCTTGAATCAAATCCCTTTCTTGCGGCGGCAGGGTTTCGCTGAGGTCCCGGGCCTGGCGTGCGTAGCGTTGCGCCTCGTCGCCATAACCCAAGGCGGAATAGGTTTGAGCCAGCTTGGCGTGGGCGAGAGCGAATTGCGAGTCGGCCTGAATGGAAGCTTCGAATTTCTTGACCGCCTCGAGGTACTTGCCTTCACGGCCCAGGGCCAGACCTTCGTTGTAGGCGCGGAGCGCCTCGAGGGAGGCGGTGGAAGGCCGGAAGGCGGTCGAGGTGAGTTTGTTCCGGGCCTCGGCCGACAGGGCCAGGTTGTCCCGGATGGACTTCGCCAGGGTGTTCACCGCCTGCAACAAGTCCGACTCACCCAGCGCCTCGGCTTTCAGGGCGACCATCTGACCTCGCTTGAGATCCTGCAGGTTAGCGTCAATGCGAATCTGGTTACCCAGCTTGAGATATTTTCCCCAAACCAGCACGTCTGCGTTGCTGAATTCCGCCACGCGCCGCAGCGTGTCGGGGTCCTGGCTCGAGGCCGAAGACAGGCGCAAGTCTTTGAGAACTTGATGCAGGCGGTCGGAGGGAACGGAGCGAAGGGATTCCGATTGTCCCACTTCGGCCTCGAGCATATCGGCCAGCCCGGGGCCGAGCCAGTCGAGGTTGGGATCGTCCGACCCGTTCTGGAAGGGCAAGATGGCGAGGGAGATGACTGGCCCGCCGACCCCCGCTGGCCGGCGCCAAGAGGAGCGCACCGAAAGGAAAATCGCCGCCGCCACTACCACAGCGAGTGCGGCCATGACGGCGACGGTGGCTCGCCGGTGGGCCCTCGCTATGGTTCGCAGCGTGGCAACTGCCTGCACCAGGCGGTGGGGTTGGGAGGGTGCCCGACGCGCCTCCAGGTCTTTCAGGATTTCGAGCGCGCTCTGGTAGCGGAGCGCCGGGTCGATTTGCAGGCATTTCATCACTACGCTGTTGATATAAGGCGGAATAGTGGGATCCAGTTTGGAGGCCGGGACCGATTGCTCCCGGGTGCGTTTCAGCAGCGTGCCATACACGGTATCCGCCTTGTACGGGGTTTGGCCGGTGAGCAGCTCGTAAAAGATGATCCCCAGGGCAAAGAGGTCCGACCGCAGGTCGGCTTTTTCTCCCTTGGCCTGTTCGGGCGACATGTATTCGGGGGTTCCCAGCAACGCGCCCGTCTGGGTGAAGCCGGTGGCCTCGGTCGAAGAAGCCAGCCCAAAATCCATCACCTGAACCCGCCCCTGGTTGTCTACCATGATGTTGTGCGGTTTCAAGTCACGGTGCACAACCCCTTCCTGGTGGGCGGCGGCTAGGGCCCGGCAGACCTGCCGGACGACCTGGGCGGCTTCCTCGGGAGGGTACTTGCCGCGCTGACGCACCAGCCTCTTTAGGTCTTGGCCCTCCACGTACTCCATAGTGAGGAACTTGGTGCCATTGGCCTCGCCCAGGTCGAAAATGCGATTGACGTTCTTGTGAGTCACCTTACGGGCGAGAATCAGCTCTTGCTTGAAGCGCTGAAGGATTTCAGGGTTCTGCGCCAATTCAGGCCGGATTACTTTGAGGGCCACCAGCCGGTCGAGCTCGCGGTCTCTGGCCTTGTAGACGGCTCCCATTCCGCCTTCGCCCAGAATCTCAAGAATCTCGTACCGGCTAGAGAGGCTAGTCCCGGGCTCGAGCAGCAGGGGACTCACAGTGCCTCGGGAAGAGCGACTGACGGCCGATGCTGCCGACCCGCTGCCGGAGATGGTGGCGCCGCGGTCTACCAGAGGCGAGTCGCACTTGAGGCAACGCTCCCGCTCTGGGGGATTGGAGGCTTGGCAATGGGGGCAGGTTATGAAGGTCACGTGTTTACTTTCATCGCCGGAGCTCGATAAGTGGCCGCGTTGGGGGAGCGCGGACGCGGTTTTCTGTTTGCCCCAGACCCCTTGCGATGACGAGGTTCTCTTCGAACTCGGCGTTAACTATCTTGACGGCTGGGAGAACCTAAGTCAAGCAGGGGAAAGCTCAGTGGCGGGGGCGCCGGGCGCGGCGGCCGAGGGCGGTGAGAAAAATGGCGCTCTTGCCGCGGGCGTGGGGCGAAAAGAACTCGACGACATCATCGTCATAGAAAGTCAGGCCTGTGGCCGCTAGCCCGAGACTGTAAGCGGCCAGATAAAGCTTTCCGCCCAGAATCCCGGCCTCGAGTTGCACGGCGCGATAGCCGCGGTTGCCGTAGCGCTCGAGGATAGCGGGCAAGTCCGCCAGAAAAAACACGGCCACACTGGCTTCGGCTGGTAGCTCCTGTTCAAGACCGAGGTTGTA
>JBOGNW010000253.1:0-3597 GCA_050747425.1 Candidatus Acidiferrales bacterium | reverse complement strand
ACGGACTCAGGATCGAGGGCGCGAAGCTGTTCGCGGACGGCGGGCACTAGGCTAAGCGGGTCGCCGGAGGCGCGAATGGCAAGGAAGGGGCCGAGGGGAGGCCCCTGGTCAATGGTCATGTAGAGTTCTGGACGCGGGTCGGAATCCAGGCCAAAATGCTTAACGTCGCCAACGACGCCCACAATCGTCCACCAAGGGGTGTTTGGGTCGGGGCCGAACCGAATCTGCTGACCGACGGGGTCTTGGTTCGGCCAGAAGCGGCGGGCGGCCGTTTGGTTGATGAGAACAACGCGAGGCGCGTCCAGATTGTCGTCGGTCGTGAAAAAGCGGCCGCGTAAAAGGGGAATCCCCATGGCACGGAAGTAATCGGCGCTGGCGCGGCGGAATTCGACCTCGGGCCGCTCGCCTTCCGGAACCGGCCGACCGTAGATTTCGAGCGCGGTAGTCACACCCTCGCGCAACGGAATTCGCGTCGAGACGCCCACGGCCTCGACGCCCGGCAACTTTTCGATTCGCTGAAACAACTCCTGGTAGAAGGCGACCCGCCGGGCTGGCTCGGGAACCTCGGTGCTGATCTGCAAGGTCAGCACGTGATCGCGCCGGAAGCCTGGATCCACCGCCAAGACTCGAACAAAGCTGCGAATCATCAGCCCAGCGCCGACCAGCGACACCAGAGCCAAGGCCATCTCCAAGACGGCGAGCGCGTGCTGCGAGCGCTGGCCGCGGCGGCTGTGGGTTACGCCACTCTCTTTGAGTACGCCCAAGAGGTTCAGTCCCGAGGCTTGCCAAGCCGGCACCAGCCCCGCCAAGGCTCCGGTGACCAGCGAAAGAAGGAAGGTAAAGGCGAGAATGCGGGCGTCGACGCGGATCTCCTCCAACCGCGGGACGTTGGCGGGGCTCAAGGCCAGCAGAAGGTCAACGCCCCAGACGGCCAGCAGCGCGCCAGCGGCCCCGCCCAGCAACCCCAGGCACAAACTTTCGGTGAGGAGCTGAGCCACGATGCGTCGGCGGCTCGCGCCCAGCGCCTGGCGAATGGCAATCTCCCGCCGGCGAGCCACCGCCCGGTTTAGCAGCAGGTTGGCCACGTTTACGCAGGCGATCAGCAACACAAAGCCGACGCCGCCCAACAGGAAAAGCAGGGCCGGCCGAACCTCGCGCACGATGTCCTCGTGAAGCGGCACGAGGTTGAAACCGAGTCCGGTGTTGGTGTCCGGATACTGCTGCTCGAGCTGCCGCGCCAGCGCCGATAGTTCGGCGCGGCCCTGTTCCCGGCTGGCCCCGGGGGCCAGCCGGCCCACCACTTCGAGGAAACGCACGGCCCGTCCGCGGTCGAGAATCGGGTTGAGGGGCAGCGGCAGAAAGACGTCAACGTCCTTCCCGAAGCGAAAATCCGCCGGGAGAACGCCGATGACCGTCGAAGAATGCCCCAGGTTCAATGTCTGGCCGATGACCCCGGGGTCGCTGCCAAAATGCCGCTGCCAGAAACGGTGGCTGAGGACGACGATCGGCTCCACCCCGGGATGGTCTTCCTCGGGAATAAACAGCCGCCCGTGCTCCGCCTCCACGCCCAGCAGCGAGAAAAAATTGGGAGAGACAAAGTAGCCGGGAATGCGCTCTGGTCCGGTTTTGGTGGCCAGAACCAGGTTCCAGAGTGGGGAAATGGCCGCGAGCGGTTGCACGGCAGCGCTGCGGGCGCGCAGGTCGAGGAAGGTCGGGTAAGAAAGCGGGTCGCGCTCGATGCCTTCTTTGGCATTGTTGTGCCAAACCTTGACCAGCCGCTCCGGCTCCTCGTAGGGGAGCGCCCGCAGCAGAACGTGATCGGCAACGGTGAAGAGAGCGGTGTTGGCGCCGATGCCCAGCGCCAGCGTGAGGACCGCCACCAAGGTAAAGCCCGGCTGGCGGGCCAGCAAGCGCGCGGCGTATCGCAGGTCTTGAAGTAAGGCCCCCATTCGTCGCCTCCTATTCGTTGCGGAGCATCATCGGGGCTCGTAGGGCCCGCGAGGGCCGCCGTTCGGGCGTCCTTGACTGAGTGGTGCGGGTGGTGTCATCGACGCCTTGGTTCGTTGGTAGTGAATCGGCCAAGCAACCTTCCATGTACGTCCCCCGTCCATCGAGCGCTCCCAACTCCAATCCAAGGAATCTGTTGTGATGTTCTTCCATACCATTCGCTGCAAAACCTTCTTCCCCTCGCGCGTGACCGCCTCACGAACAAGAACCATCTGCCCGTTTTTGAATTCTCCGGTGAAATCCAGATAAGAGCCCGAGTTGTCCACCCAGGTTTGTTGCCATTGGTGCTTTTCCCGGTTGAATGTGGACACGCTCGTGCCCTGTAAGGTCATGCCCGGCCTGCCGTCGAAATGCTCCACAATCACGCACTGATCGTAGGCGATCTCAATGCGGTTCGTGCCTCGGCCTGGCTTTCCCTCGGAGGTTTCCGAAGCGGGCCACGAGAGCTCCCAGGCGCCCACCCAAAAATCGAACTGTCGAAATTCCGGCGCTGCGCAGGGCGGTTCCCCGGCTTCTTGCGCACGAGCGGAACCAAGGGCGACCAGGGTCGCAACAAAAAAGAAAACAGCTCTAGTCTTCATCGAGTCCTTGTAACTCCGACTCACAGCCTTACTCCTAGCGGAGCGCCACCAGCGGGTCGAAGCGCGTCGCGCGCCGCGCCGGCAGATAACAAGGGGCCAGCGTGGCACCCAGCAGAACCAAGGCCGCGCCCCCCAGAGCCACCGGGTCGGTCGCCATCCGAATCCCAATCTCCTGCGTGCGCTGGGCGACGGTATAGGAGATGACCCCGTAAATACCGATGGCGGCCAGTGTCACCGCCAGGGCGCCCAACCCGACCAGCAGCGCCATAGCCAGCCGCTGAGGACGGCCACGGTCGTGAACCCCGGATTGCGGGCCAACTGCCGCGCGCCATAGCGCAAATCCTGAATTAGCGTGTCCACGGCAGCCTCCTTCCACGAACCGACTGCTTGGGACTTCGCCGCGCTCCCTTCGGCAGAGCCCCCAGAGCAAGCAAGAGCAAACGTCCGCCGGTGAGATGTGCTAGTGCACGGGCATCTGCTCTCCGACGGTTTCTTCGACGATGCGGCCGTCAAACAGGTGTATGCCCCGCTGGGCGTAGTTGGCGTACCGGGGGTCGTGGGTCACCATGCAAATGGTGGCCCCCTGGCGGTGCAATTCGCGCAACAGGTCCATCACTGCCCCGCCGTTTTTCGAGTCGAGGTTCCCGGTGGGCTCATCGGCCAGCAGGATGAGCGGCTGACCGACCAGCGCCCGCGCCACGGCCACGCGCTGCTGCTGGCCGCCCGAAAGTTGGGCCGGGTAGTGCTTGGTGCGATGGGCCATGCCCACGCGCTCCAAGGCCTCCATCACGCGCTGCTTGCGCTCGGGGCTCGACATCCCGCGGTAGGTCAGCGGCAGCTCCACGTTCTCGTAGACCGTCAGGTCGCCAATGAGGTTGAAGGCCTGAAAGATGAACCCGATCTCGCGGTTGCGAATGCGCGTGCGCTCGGCCAGCGAGAGGTTGGCCACCTGCTTGCCGTTCAAGATGTAGTTGCCGCCCGTCGGGGAATCGAGCAGGCCGATCAACGA
>JBOGNW010000252.1:0-2818 GCA_050747425.1 Candidatus Acidiferrales bacterium | reverse complement strand
AAATCTGTGAGCACATCCGCGACTTCTCCGTGGTCGAAATATGGGGCAAATCCGTCGCAAGGCCGTCCAAACTCGTCGGTTGTGGTGCGCTACATCTCTACGGCCCCGACCTCGCCGAACTCCGCTCCCTCGCTGTGGAGCGCGCGCGGCAACGAAGAGGGGCGGGGCAGCGAGTGGTGGAAGCCCTGCTGGCCGAGGCTGGCGCTCAGAGTGTCGGATGTGTTTGTCTGTTCACTCACATCCCCGAATATTTTGCGCGGTTCGGATTTGTGACCGTGGATCATCGCAGCCTGCCCGAAAAAGCCTGGAAGGATTGCTTCCAGTGCCCGCGGCTGCACTACTGCAACGAGACGGCGATGATCTTTGGCAGCCTGCCGGCGCGCATTCAGCCTAACGAGTTTTCTTTCGTTTCCTTGCGTTCATTGCCTGGATGATGTCTCGACTCCGGCTTTCCCGGAATCTTTTGCTGCCGAAGGGCTTTCTTTTCGCGGCGGCCGCCGCTGGGCTTAAGAAAACAAAAACGCTCGACGTAGCTCTGGCGGAGGCCGTTGATGGAGCCAGCGCGGCTGCTGTCTTCACCTCGAACCGGGTTGTGGCCGCTCCCGTTCTGATTGGCCGCCGCCATCTCCTCGCCGCACGCGGGCGGGTGCGCGCGGTCATTGTCAACTCCGGCAACGCCAACTGCGCCACCGGCGGCCGGGGCCTCCGCGTCTGCGAACGAATCTGTCGGGAGCTCGCTCGCCTGCTGCGTGTGCCGGCACGCGCGGTTTTTCCTTCCTCCACCGGTGTCATTGGAGTTCCGCTTCCAGCTCAGCGCGTGGTGCAAATCATTCCGCGCCTGCTTTCGGAGCGCAACGGCTCTCGTCGTGCTCTCTTGCGCTTCGCGCATGCCATCATGACTACCGACACACGTCCCAAGATGGCTTCCGCCTCTTTTCGTTGCGCGGGCGGGACGGCGGTTCTCATGGGCGTGGCCAAAGGGGCGGGGATGATTCACCCGCGGCTGGCCACCATGCTGGTCTATCTGTTCACCGATGTGGCTGCGACGCCGTCGCAATTGCACCAGCTGCTGCCCCGCGCTTGCGCCCGTACCTTCAACCGCATCAGCGTGGACGGCGATACCTCCACCAACGACACCGTGCTCCTGCTGGCGAGTGGAGCCTCAGGGCTTAGCCTGCGCACGCGCTCTGACAAAGAAACCTTCGCGGCCGCGCTCGAAACTGTTTGCGCCTCCTTAGCACAACAGATTGTCGAGGATGGCGAAGGGGCGGGCCATGTGGTCGAGTTGCGTATCGAAGGCGCACGCCACGCGGCCGAGGCCGAGCGCGTAGCCCGCGCCATTGCGCACTCGCCGCTGGTAAAAACCGCCTGGGCGGGCGCCGACCCCAACTGGGGCCGCATCCTAGCCGCGGTAGGGGCGTCCGGCGTCCCTGTGGAGGCGAGGGTCGTCGACATTTTTCTCGGCTCGCAACAAGTCTGCCGCGCTGGGACGGCATGCCGCTTTGATGAGCGCCTCGCTCACCGCGAGCTTTCCCGCCGGCGATTCCGCGTGCGGGTGCGGCTGGGCCGCGGCCGGGCAGCGACAACTTTCTGGACGACCGACCTGACCACGGACTACGTTCGCATCAACGCTTCCTACCGCAGCTAGGTCTTGCGATAGTCTGCCAGCGTTTGGTTGGAGTATGAGCGATTAAGTGATCGGCTTCCTGCTCATGGGCGTAGCTCTGGCGGCGATCGTCAAGAAGCCGTGAGCTTGACCCTCCTCGCGCCGGGTCGGTAGGATGGCGCGAGCATGATTCGGGACAAGAAAGTCGTCGTGGTCTTCGGGCGCGGTTTAGTAGCGCTAGTTGAGTACGTCGGCCACCAGCTTGGCTACATAACGCGCCAGCGAGCCGGCCGCGGTCAGTCCCGGCGAATCAATGCCAATCAGGTGGATGACATTGGAGTAGGTCGGGTCGCGGGTAACAATGAAGTCGCCGTGGCCCGTTTTGTCGGGGGGGACCAGCTTGGCGCGTATGCCGGAATAGGACGGGCGCAAGTCTTCGGGACCGAGTTCTGGTACCAGTCGCCGCGCGCGGGCGCAAAAACTCTCGAGCGGCTCGCGGTCGCGCTCGTAGTCGTTCTTGTCCGCAATGTGACGGGCATTGGGGCCGATGAGCAGCGTGCCCCAGAGCGTTTTGGTGAAGTGCACGCCCAGGCTCAAACCGCTTGGGTCAGGCGCGGGATAGACAAGGCCATGGACGAGATGAGCTTTGGCTTTGACCGCTTCCCAGTACTCGCCCCGCACGGGATAGATGCGATAGCGGTGATTGCCGACGAGCGCCGCGACTTCGTCGGCGAACAAGCCGGCGCAGTTCACCAGCACGCGGGTCGTGAGTTCGCCGGCGGTCGAGCGGATGCGCACCGCCGCGGGCGCGGGCTCTACAGCTTCGAGTTTGGCATTGGTCACGATGTGCGCGCCCTGCGCGGTGGCGAGGCGGGCGTAGGCCTTGGTCAGCGCTTCGCTGTCCACCAGTCCCGCCGAGGGAACGCGTAAGGCCGCGCGCCCGGAGACGTGCGGCTCGTGCTTCTGTAATTCGGCTGCGGTGACTAGCTCGCTTGGCACTCCGTTTTCACGGCCGCGGGCTAACAAGTCCCCGAGCTGCGCCTCCTCCTCTGGTGCGGTGGCCACAACAAACTTGCCCGTGGGTCGGTGAGGCACGTCGTGGGCGGCGCAGAACTCGTAGGTCAGGCGGTTGCCTTCGACGCCGTGGCGGGCTTTGAGAGAGCCGGGAGGATAGTAAATGCCCGAATGGATGACACCGCTGTTGCGGGAGCT
>JBOGNW010000251.1:0-5018 GCA_050747425.1 Candidatus Acidiferrales bacterium | reverse complement strand
CACTCCACCGCCAGTGAGCGTGTCATCGCCAGCACGCCCGCCTTGGCGCAGGCCGAGGGCAGCACAAACCCCGAGCCGCTCCAGACGTAGGTGGCGAGGATGTTGAGCACCGTGCCTGGCTGGCCGGCCTCTATCCATCGCCGGCCGAGCGCCAGCGTGCAGTGGAAGCTGCCGTGCAAGACGATGCCCACCACCGACGCAAAGGCGTTCGGCGACAGGCGTTCCGTCGGGCAAATAAAGTTGCCGGCGGCGTTGTTCACCAGCACATCCACGCGGCCGAAGGTTTCGTAGGCCGACGCGACGATTTTTTCCACGGCGGCGAAGTCGCGCACGTCACCCGTGGCCCAGGCCACCTGTCCGCCTTGGGCGCGAATCTCCTCGGCAGTATTTCGCAGCGGTTCTTCCCGCCGCGCAGCCAGAAAAATCTTCGCGCCTAGCTCAGCAAAGCGCAGCCCCATCGAACGGCCCAGACCGGTGCCGCCGCCGGTGATGAGAACCGTTCGGCCCACCAGCAAGTCAGCTTGAAACATGGTCGGCTCCTCGGACTCAGAGGTAGGGCGCGATTCTACTCCACGCGCCCTGGTCAAAAGACAATGATTCGGCAACGTTAACCGGTTGTTTGCGCATTTCTCCAGGGGTAGAATCCCGGCCAATGGTCACGCCTCTCACGCGGTGTTCCAAGTGCGGTGGGTCCGTCCCGGAGGCGGCGCGGTTCTGCCCGGCGTGCGGCGAGCCGGTGAGTTCGCTTTCCGAGATGCCCACACTGGATGAAGAATCCCCCCGCCCATCGCCCTCAGGTCGCCCGCCCTCTTCGTTTGCGGCCGGCGGCTATGCGCCTGGCAGCGTCTTGGCCGAGCGCTACCGTATCATCGGGCTGCTGGGCCACGGCGGGATGGGCGAAGTGTACCGCGCCGACGATTTGAAGCTCGGCCAGCCGGTGGCGCTGAAATTCCTGCGGCGCTCGCTGGCGCAGGATGTGGCCTACCTCGAGCGGTTCCACGCTGAAGTGCGCAACGCCCGCCAGGTTTCGCACCCCAACGTCTGCCGCGTTTACGACATCGGCGAGGCCGACGGTCATCACTTCCTCTCGATGGAGTATGTGGACGGCGAAGACCTGGCCACGCTGCTCAAGCGCATCGGGCGGCTGCCGGCCGACAAGGCGCTGCAAATCGCGCGCCAGCTCTGCGCCGGCCTGGCGGCGGCGCACGACAAGGGCTTGCTGCACCGCGACCTGAAGCCCGCCAACGTGATGCTCGACGGCCACGGCCGCGGACGCATCACCGATTTCGGCCTGGCCATCCCCACCGCGGAGGCCGCGGCGCCGGGCGAGCTGGCCGGCACTCCGGCCTACATGGCGCCGGAGCAGATTGACGGCCGCGCCACGACCGTGCAGAGCGACTTGTATTCACTCGGCCTGGTGCTCTACGAAGTCTTCACAGGAAAGAAGGTGTTCGAGGCCAGCTCGCTGGCCGAGTGGAAGCGCAAGCACAGTTCCGAAGCGCCGACGCCGCCCTCGAGCCATGCCAGCGACATGGACCCCGGAGTCGAGCGTGCCATCCTGCGCTGCCTCGAAAAAAATCCGGCGAAGCGGCCCGCTTCGGCGTTGCAGTTGGCGGCGGCGCTGCCGGGCGGCGACCCCCTGGCGGCGGCGCTGGCTGCGGGCGAAACCCCGTCTCCGGAGATGGTGGCAGCGGCGGGGGAAGCCGGCGCGCTCGCGCCGGCTAGAGCCTGGGCGCTGCTCTTCAGCGTAATCGTCGCGCTCACAGCGGCGCTCTGGCTGGCGCGCTACGCGACCCTTACCGGGCTGGCTCCTATTGAAAAGAGCCCGCAGGTGCTGGCCGAGCGCGCCCAAGAAATCGTCCGGCAGGCCGGCTACACCGAGCCGCCGGTTGACAGCGCCCACTGGCTGACGAGCAACGACGACTTTCTGGAGTATCGGGCGAAGCACTTGCCATCTCCTCAGCGGGTTCGCGAGCTCGGCGCAGCGGAGCAGACCGGCTACCTGTTCATCTATCGCCAAAGCCCCCGCCCCATGCTAGTGCAAACTCCCGACTGGTTTATTTGGCTCTCGGGGGGCGTGGTGGGTCGGAGAGAGCCGCCCTACGACGTTTCGGGCATGGTGACCGTCATGCTCGACACTCGGGGGCGACTGATTGAGTTTCTCTCCGTGGCCCCGCAATTTGACGACTCCAAGGGCCCCTGGCCGGCGCCCCACTGGAACTCGTTTTTCGCCGAGGCGGGCCTGGACCCGGCGCGGTTCGCCCCCGCTCAATCGAAATGGTGGTCACCGGCCCCCTCGGACACCCTCATGGCCTGGGATGGAAGCTCCGCCGAGCACCCCGAAACCTCGCTTCATGTAAGCGCGGCGGCTTATCGGGGCAAGCCGGTCTTTTTTGCCGTGCTAGGGCCTTGGACTACTCCCTTGCGGATGGGCCCGTTTAGGGGAGGGCGCGTCCTGAATTTCATAATCTGGGCGATTGTGCTGCTTAGTTTCGCGTCATTAGGGGCTGGATTCTTTTTCACCCGCCGAAACCTGCGCCTGGGGCGGGGCGACCCCAAGGGGGCCTTCCGCCTGTCCGGTCTTGTCTTCGCAGGCAACCTCCTAGCCTGGGCCTTGCGCGCCCACCATACGGGGGACCCGGCTACCGTGTTCTTCTCGTTCCTGATGGGGGCTTCGATGGCTCTGTTCCAGGCAGGGGCGGTTTGGCTCTTGTATATGGCTCTAGAACCCTATGTGCGGCGGCGCTGGCCGGAGATGCTCATTTCCTGGACCCGGTTGCTCGCGGGAAGAGTCCGGGACCCGCTGGTCGGCCGAGACGTCCTCGTGGGGATGCTGGTTGGGGCCGCGTTCGCGACCTCGCTTCTTGCAGCCAATGCCCTGCCTGCTGGGTTCAACGTGCCGGGACTGATTCCCCTTCCGGCTCATCGTCTGGCGCTGGGCGGCCCGCTGGATCTGCTTTCTCTTTCCCTGACCTTTCTCGTCACCGCCCTTGCCATCGCGCTGGGAGACCCCTTCGTCCTGTTCCTATGGCGGGTAGTTCTGCGGAGGCAATGGCCAGCCATCGCTGCCACCGGTTTGTTTCAACTTGTAAGTACGGCGGTTTTGCTCCTGGGCCTCGGCCTGGATCCGGAAAATCTCCGGCTCTTCCTTCCCGTCGCTATGCTGCTCGTGGGCCTGCGGTTCTTCCTGCTGCTCCGCTGCGGTCTGCTGGCGGACGTTATCAGCTTCCTCCCCCTCCTGTTTCTCATTGCCTACCCGCTCACCATGGATTTCTCGAGCTGGTTGGCGGGCGCCTCTTCCTTCGCCCTTCTGCTTTGCCTCGGGCTGGCCTTCTACGGCTTCCGCACCGCGCTAGCGGGACAACCCGTGTTCGGCCGCGCCGCGCTCGAAGACTGAGCCCTGCTCGTTCGCCGCGTGCATTGGATGCGCCCCGCCGGAGGAAATGCAGGTCAGGAAGCGTGGGACTTCAAAAGAGGCGGGTGAGGCGGAAGGGGATTTCGACCACCACTTCCAGGCGGATGGCGGAGCCGTTTTTCTGGCCGGGCTGGAAGCGCCAGCGGAGGAAGGCCTCCACGGCGCTTTGGTCGAGCAGGGAATTGAGGCTGCGGACCACGTGCACGCTTTCTACCTCGCCGTCCTCGCGGATGATGCCGTAGAGAAACACGCTGCCCTCGACGCGGCTGCGCCGCGCTTCCGCCGGATAGCGCGGATCCACTTTTTTCAAGGCTACGGGCGCCGAAAGCGGCCCGTATTCGTCGGCTGCCCCCGCTGGCGCGCTGCCACCGTTTCCCAGCTCGGCAAAGCGCAGCACCCAACTGCCGGACTGGCTGCCCAGGTTGGGCATATTGATGTAGGTGGTGTAGATGCGGCGCCCCCGGCGCGTGGTGCTGAGCTGCTGGCCGGGCGTGAGGCTTTCCAGAAGCTCCTGGGCGCGCTGCTCGAGGGCGCGCTTGGCCGGAGCGTCGCTAGCAGTTGTTGTAGCCGGAACTACTTTTGGCGGTTGCGGTGGCGGCGATGGAGCGGGCGGCGGACTCGCTTCCGTGCCCAACCCGACAATCACTGGCCCTGCTGGCACAGGTCCTGCTGCGGTTACCAGGATGTCCGGCGCCGACAAACCTCCCAGCCCCGCTGCTTCACCTCCGGGGCCGCCTCCGCTTCCGCCGTTGGCTCCGGGCTCGCCGCCCGGAATGCCGCCGGGGCTCCCGAGGCCGAGGAACGGCCCGGTGGTAAACCGGGCGTACAAGCTACCTTCGGGAATTTCCATTCGCAGCGTGGGGGCGGAAAGCTGCGCGCTCAAGGCAATCAGGCCCGAGGCCGTCAGGTCGCCGCCACGTCCGGGCGCGAGTGGCGCGCTCACTTCCGGGGCTTCGGTCGTGCCGGCTCCAGACGCTGTGGGGAGGGTCAGCCGCGGCAGGAGGTTTTCCAGCGAGGCGTTCCTAAGTACCAGTTCGGATCGGGGCTCTGCGAGGTCAACGGGAGAGTGAGCGACGCGCAGGCGGTGAAGGTCAGCCTCCATCGTTGGCGCGTCAGGAATGACCATGTTGGGCAAGCGCACCCGAGTGTCAACGCGGGCTTTCTCAAGGGTAAACTGCCGCACCAGCGTCTGCGTGGGGTGATTGGGGCGCGGCGGGTTAGAAACAATTGTCTGCGGCAGGAGGCGGTCAGCCCCGCGCGGCGGCCGCGGCTTCTTTTGCTCGCCCCCGGGGCTCGGCTTTCTGCGGGCTTTGGCCCGCGGCGCGATGGGCGGCAACACCTTGGAGGTGCCCGCCCAGGTGAGGTCATATTCGATGCGAGGCAGGGCGAGCACGTGGGGCCGCGCTCCCGGGCCGGGGAAGAATCCCACGAGCGGCAGCTCGACGAAAAAAATGTGGAGCAGGAGCGAAGCCAGCACGGCGCGACCCGGCCAGGCGCTTTCGACCGCGGCGTCGCGAAAGACCTTGCGCGCCCCCAGGCCGGGCAGCCAGGGGAGCCGCTCGCGAAGCGCGCCGAGTTTCTCGAAGAAGTCCGACCAGCCGCC
>JBOGNW010000250.1:0-3564 GCA_050747425.1 Candidatus Acidiferrales bacterium | reverse complement strand
GGGCTCCAGGGTTTCCGCTCCGACTTCCACGGCCTGATTTTCAACGACGTCGGGCTGGGCGGACGGCTCTTCGGCGAGGGCAAGAAGAACCGCCTCCGTTACGACCTCGCCTATTTCAAACTCTTTCTCAAGAACGGCGTGTCCGGCTTCACTGACTTCTCCCAGCCCAGCCGCCACCAGGTGGTGATGGCGCGCCTGACCTGGGACGACTTTCTTTTCCCCGGCTGGAACAGCGAGTGGACCTTCCACTACAACCACGACCCGCGAAAGAACCCCGGGGGCGAGCGGCTGGAACTGAACACCTTCTACGCCGGAGCCAGCTTCAACGGCCACATCGGCCGCTGGGTCTTCAACCCCGCCTTCGTCGCGGTTGCCGGACACGCTGACCAGCTCGAAGCTGGCGTGCCCGTCTCCCATTCGGTGCGCGGCTGGATGGGTCTGGTTGACCTGCAGTATCCGCTCGATTTCTGGAAATTCCGCCTCGGCTATCTCTATGCCTCCGGCGACAGCAACCCGGCCGACCGCCGCGACCGGGGCTTCGACGCCATCAGCGACGGCGTGGTGCTCTTCGGCGGACCCTTGAGCTATTGGGTGGGAGAAAACATCAAGTTTGGCCGGGGCGACTTCGTGCGCGGCAACAGCTTCCTCCCCTCTCTGCGCGGCGTGAACGGCGCCGCCAACTACATCAACCCGGGCGTGCAAGTGGCCAACGCCGGCGTCGACTTCACGCTCTCTCCCCGCGTGCAGATGGCGGTGAACGCCAACTACCTGCGCTTCGCCTCCGACGGGGCCTACACCAACCGCGTGCTGATTCTCCACCGCGACGCCGGCCTGGAAGGAAACCTCTTCGTGCGCTTCAAGCCCTTCCTGAGCGAGCTGAACGAGACCGTGGTGGTCGACACTGGCTTCTCGCTGCTCAACCCTCTGGCCGGGCTGCGCGATGCTTTCCAGAACGACAGAACCGTGTACGCAACCTTCATAGCCCTGCGACTCCTCTACTGAGGCGGAGCTCTTCAGACCCGTGGTGGCGGACCCCGTGACCCAAGTGACCAAACCTCCGCAGCCGAAAAGCGCGCGCCCCTGGCGGGGCCTGCGCCTGCCACTGGTCATAGCACTGGTGGCGGCCAGCCTGGCGCTAGCCAACTGGCAGCCCCGCAGTGCCGCTCAGGAAGCGACCGACTCTCCTTCCCGTTCCTGCCTCGGCTGCCACCAGGGCATCGAGTCCATGCACGCTAACTTCGAAATGGAATGCGTGGATTGCCACGGAGGCGATGGCGCCCAGACGGAGAAGGAGCGCGCCCACGTCCAGCCGCGCCACAAAGACTTCTGGCGGACCTCTGCCAACCCGCCGAATTCCTATGCGCACCTGAACGAGGAATCTCCCGAATTCGTCCGCTTCATAAACCCGAGCGACTTGCGCATCGCCCACATCACCTGCGGCCCCTGCCACGGCGACATGGTGCGCTCGGTGCGCAAATCCATCATGGCCCACAACGCCGCGCTGCACAATGCCGGCGCGTACAACAACGGCTCGGTGGACTCGAAAATCCCCACCTACGGCGAGGCCTTCGACGAACAGGGACGACCCTCAAAGCTGGTGGCCAACCCGCGGCCGACCCGCGAGGCGCAGCGGCGTGGCGCCCTGAACTGGCTGCTCCCCCATCCCGAGTTCCAAATCAGCAAAATCCGCGACCCACTGCGCATCGCCGAGGTGAACAACCCCGCCCTCGGCACCCGCGGCCCCGGCACCGACGGCCGCATTTCGGCCGTTTTCCTCAACATCCTCAAAACCCGCCTCAACGACCCCAACCTGTGGTTGATGGGGGCGAGTTTGACCGGCGGCGACTATCGCGCCAGCGGCTGCGCGTCCTGCCACGTCCCCTACGCCAATTCCCGCGATGAAGCGGCCGCTTCGCTGGCCGAATACGGCAACCGCGGCCTGAGCGTCAGCGGGGACAAAGCCATCCCTAAGGACGAGCCCGGCCATCCCATCCGCCACCAGTTCACGCGTTCCATTCCCGCCTCGCAGTGCCTGGTCTGCCACTACCACCAGGGCAGCGGCGCCATCGGCACCTACCTAGGAGTGATCTGGTGGGACCGGGAGACGGAGGCCGACAAGGTCAAGGCCTTGGACGGCGAAGACGAATACGGCCCCGGGCAGCCCGACCTCGCCCGGCACAACCAAGAATTCCGCCAGATGCAATTGGCCGACCACCACTCCCACGGCTGGAACTTCATGAAGGTGTACAAGCGCGACGAAAAAGGGCGCCTGCTCGATGGTGAGGGCCGCGTGGTGGCCGACGACGATCCCGACAAATGGAGAAAAGCCGTCCACCTGAAAGACATTCACTTCGAGCGCGGGATGCACTGCATTGATTGCCACACCAAGCAGGACATGCACGGCGACGGCAATATTTACGCGCAGATGACCGACGCCATCGAGATTCGCTGCGTGGACTGCCACGGCACCATCCGCCAGCGCGCCACGCTGGTGACCAGCGGCTTGACCGGCCCCAACAATCTGCTGGAAGTGGTGACGCCCTTCGGCCAGCCGCAGTTCGAGATTCAGGACGGCAAAATCGTTCAGCGCTCCAAGCTCCAGCCCGAGTTGCAGTGGGAGGTCAAGCAGCTGGTGGACGTCATCGATCCGGCCAGCACCTCCTACAACGCCAAGGCGGCCTACGCCAAGCTGATGGGGCGCGAGGGACGTGTGGGCTCGGCCGACATCGCTCCAACGGCGCTGGCGCATTCGCCGGAGCGCGTGGAGTGCTTTACCTGCCACTCCTCGTGGACGACGACCTGCTCGGGGTGCCATCTGCCGCTGGATTTGAACGTCAAGTCGCCCGAGCTGCACTTCAAGCCCGAGCTCTCGCGCGGCTACGCCCCCTACTATCGTCAGGCCATTCGCACCGACACGTTTTTCCTGGGCGTAGGCACCTACAACCACGGGAGCAAAGTCACGCCCTTCCGTCCCGCCAGCAGCGTCATCGTGTCTGCCTGGGACCGCAACCGCAACAACGTCGTCCACCAGCAGCCGCTAGTGTCCACGCCGGGCTTTTCCAACGAGGCGGTGACCCCGCACCCGCCGCACACCGTGCGCGTCACCGAGACCAAGCAGTGCACCGACTGCCACCTCAGCCAGGCCAACGACAACAACGCCCGCATCGCCTCGCTGCTCGGCTTTGGGATTAACGCCTTGAATTTCATCGGCACCTACGCCTGGGTCGCCGACCGCGGCCACGGCGTCACAGCCGTAGAGGTGACCGAAGGCCGCGAGCCCCAGCCGGTCATCGGCAGCATCTTCCACCGCGTGCTCCATCCCCAGAGCTTCGAGGCGTTCGTCAAGGGAGGCCGGAAGCTGAAGACCGGCTACACGCGGCGCGCCCCGCGCGTGCATGCGGTGGCGGCGCGCGGCGAGTACTTGCTGGCGGCGGAAGGGTCGGAGGGCTTCAAGCTTTACGACATCGCCAACATCAACAACAAAGCCGTGGCCCAGCGCATCGTGCAGGCGGTGAACTCCCCGCTCGGAGAGCGCACGGAGATTCCCAGCCCGGACGCCACCTC
>JBOGNW010000249.1:0-2160 GCA_050747425.1 Candidatus Acidiferrales bacterium | reverse complement strand
GCGGCACACCCCCGCGGCAGGGAACGCAGTTCTTGCTGGCGAGATCTGGCATGGTTTTCAGGCGGAGCGTTTCTCCAGCTCGGTTTTCAGATGCGCCTCGCCGGCTGCTTGCGCCTCGGCCTCGGTGGGAAAAGCGCCGCGTCCGAGAACGAGATGCGCCTGGGCGCCGCTGGGCGTCTCTTCCTGCAATTGCAGCTTGTAAGTCCAGTTGCAGCCCACGGGCATGGTTACGGCTACGCCACTCCACCGCCTCACGGCCACTACTCCTGCGGGAATCCTTGCTGAGGCCGATAATCATACCACTCTCGACAAGACAATGCAGATTCCTCGCCGCCAGGGCGTTCTAGGCTCGGAATGACAAAGCGACCAGCATTTGACCGCATTCCACCCGCTCGTTCCTTCTTGCCCCCAACTGGCAAATCGAGTAGGGTCGAAGATGATGAAGAAAGCTCGGCGCCGCCTGGCTGTCTGCCTGCTCTCGCCGCACATTCTGGCGCTCGACTCCTTCGAGCGGCACCTGCCGCCCGGCGAATTCCGCGTGCACAGCCAGACGCTGGCCCCGCTTCTGACCGCCGACCCGCAACAACTGCGACTCCCCCGCGCCGAGGTGTACCTGCTCGACGGCGCCACCGCCTGGCCGGCCGCCGCCACGCTGGTGGCGGCCATCGAGGACCACCATCCGCGGGGCCGGCTGGTGGTGGTAGGCGAAAACTTCAACGAAACCACGGCCTTCCCCTTGCTGCGCCTGGGGGTCAAGGGGCTGCTGCGCTACGCCGATGTTCCCAAGCGGCTAGCGCTGGCTGTAAAGGGCGTGGCCGCCGGGGGCTTCTGGGTGCCCCGGGATCTGCTCTCGCGCTTTGTGGACTGGGTTCTGAGCCGGGTGCGGGTGCGCTCGCTGCCAGCCGGCTCACCGGGGCTGAGCGCCCGGGAGAAGGACGTGCTCGAAGCCCTGCTGGCCAACCTCTCGAACAAGGAAATCGCCAGTAAGCTGAACATCTCGGAGCGCACCGTTAAGTTCCACGTTTCCAATGTATTAGCCAAGTTCGGCGTCCGCCGCCGCGCCGACCTGATTGTGCTCTCCTACCAGGGCGGCGTAGCTGGCCATTGAAGGCCCGCCGGACAGGTCCGCCCACCTGTCCCAAAACTGACCTTCTCACCAGTAGCTTTTTCGCCTAGCGGAATTCTACGCTTACCCCGGACGCTGAAATTCATCGGCGGGGGGCTGATACAAAAAAAATCAACCCCCTAACGGTTGCGCCGTTAAAAGTCCGGTGAGGGGAGGCAGCGTTCGCGGCCGCGGCGGCGCAGCAGGACTCTCCGCCCCCCACGCTGGAAACCCAGCTGTGCCGCCCGCGGTTCCGTGAGGCCGCCACGGGCTGTACGCGGCCAGGAGCCCAAGATGGGATTTCGGCCACGGAAGTTTCCGCGATTCCTGCTGAAGGTGCCCGTGGTTTTCGCCTGGAGGGATGAGCATGGCAGCCGGCGACGCGCCCGAGGCTACACTCGCGACCTCGGCCCCGGGGGAATGTATTTGATTGCGCCGCGGTGCCCTCCGCGGGGAACCGCAGTGGGGCTGGAGGCTTACCTGCCGCCCCTATCACCGATTGCGCCCTACTGGCTGATGCAGGCGCGTGGGCGCGTGGTGCGCGTTGAGTCGGAGCCGAACAGCGAGGGACTGGCCGGTTTTGCCGCCGTCAGCGAGGAAGTGACACTAAAGGCCGTGGAACAGGCGGCGTAGGAACGTCGTTCCACACTCGTAACTCTGCCTTCCTCGATTTAACGCCTACCTCACTCGCTTTCCTTGCCGGAGCTGACGGCTAACGGAGCGACGTTTTCCTTGCGGATGAGGTCGTTGAGCGCGGCCAAGCCTTGTTCACGAATCGCCTTCCAGCTTGAGAGTTGCGCCTCGAGCTTCTGGCTCAACCAGTCATACACGTCGTAGGACTGCTTGGTAGGGGCGGCGTCGGCGCTCTCGATTACCCCTGCCAGCGAGGTCAACTTGTCATTGAGCATGATGGGATAGTTGAGCGGATCCTGGCGGCTCTTGGACTTGACCTGAATGATGGCCTCCTCGACGGGCGCCATCTTCTTCATCAAGTCCTCGGCGGCGTCCACTACCGCTTTGCCGGTGCCCTCCTGGGTCAAACGCTTCTTCAGAGT
>JBOGNW010000248.1:0-5112 GCA_050747425.1 Candidatus Acidiferrales bacterium | reverse complement strand
CAGCCGCGCCCTCCTATAAGTCCCTTCCTCTCGTGACGCAACGCCGCCTTCGGGCGGCGTTCGCGTTTTCAGCGGTAGCTGCGGTCGAGAAGTTCGACCAGGTGAAGAACTTCTTGGCCGGTTCGATAGCGCGCCACGCCGGCGCGGAGTTGCAGAAGACAGCCCGGGTTGGCGGTGACAATCGCCTGGGCGCCGGTGGCGCGGGCGTGCTCCATTTTTTCGTCGAGTAACTGCTGTGCCACCTCTGGCTCAGTCAGGTTATAGATGCCAGCGCTGCCGCAGCAGTGGTCGGCCAGCTCCATTTCCACCAGCTCGACCCCCGGGATGGCGCGCAGCAGTTCGCGCGGCGCGCTGCGGATTTTCTGTCCGTGGACCAGGTGGCAGGAGTCCTGGTAGGTGACACGCAACGGGACGGGTTTCTCCGGCGTGCGCAGGCCGAGCTGGGCAAGAAATTCGCTGATGTCGCGCACTTTGTGAGCGAAGCGCGCCGCCGGCTCCCTGTCGGCGGCGTCCTGCGGGAAAAGCTGCTCGTATTCTTTGAGCGTCGAGCCGCAACCGGCAGCGTTGACGATGATGGCGTCGAAGTTGTCGCCAAGAAACGCTTCCAGGTTGGCGCGGGCCAGTCGGCGAGCCTGCTCGCGCCAGCCGGCGTGCACATGCAGCGCACCGCAGCAGAGCTGCCCGGCGGGGATGACCACCTCGCACCCGTTCTTTTGCAGCACGCGCACGGTGGCGCGGTTCATCTCCGCGAAAGCTACCTGAGCGATACAGCCCGCGAAGAACGCCACGCGGGCGCGGCGCTCTCCTTCGGCCGGATAGACGCGCCCCAGCTCGGAGAAAAAGAAAGATTCCTCCATCGGCGGCAGGACTTTTTCCGCCTCGCCCAACTTCCCGAACAGGCGCAACACCCCCGAAGCGCGCACCCAGCGCTGCAACGCCGAGCGCTGATAGAAGCGCAGCAGGCGGCCCGCAACCGCCAGACGGCCCGGATAGGGTAAGAGCTGAGAGAAACCAACCCAGCGCAGCAGGCGGGAGAGCAGCGGCCGGCGGTAGTTCAGCTCAATCTGAGCGCGCGCACCCTCGACCAGCTTGCCGTACTGCACCCCCGACGGGCAGGCAGTTTCGCAGGCGCGGCAGTCGAGGCAGAGGTCAATGTGGCGGACGAAGGCGTCGCCCAGCTTGAGCCGTCCTTCGTCCACCAGAATCATCTGATGGATACGCCCGCGCGGCGAATCCATTTCCACGCCCAGCAGCCGGTAGGTGGGGCAGTGGTTCAGGCACAGCCCGCAGTGGATGCACTTCCTGTAATCGTCCCAACGCGGGCGCTCTTCGCCGCGGTAGCCGCTCGCAACTGTGGTACTGGGATTCAAGGCCGGCTAGCGTCTCCTAGCTCTGGGGCGGTTGCGGCGGGCCCTCCGCCCAGTTGACGTCCCAGGCCCCATCTACGGTGATAAGAACCTGGCCGTCGTCAGGCAGCCAAGCTTGGTGAATCATCTTGCGGGGGATGTAGTTAAATGCCCCCGGTCCTTGCTCTCTCCGCTGGCTGTCACACTCGAAAACCATGGTGCCTCGCAGCACGGTGTGGGTTTCGTTGGCGGAGTGCCAGTGGGGCGGCACATGGATTCTTACGGGATTGCGGATCATCAAGTGGGTGGCTTGGGTCACTGGATCTACGTGCAAGATGACGATCTCCGGCGAGCCGAACTTCCATTCCGGAAACATTGGTTGCCACTTCAAGTCCGGCGCGTTCACAAACAGCGGGTTGGGGCCGTGGCCCCCTGTGGCCGCTTGTTCGCTAGGGCTTTTGCCCCATAGCGGCTGGCTGAGAAAAGAAGTGAGACCGGGCAGAGCCGCCAACGAGGCCGCACCGAGTTTAGAGAACTCCCTGCGCGTAGTCTTCATCATCGTTCCCTCCGCTTCAGGCTGATAAGGCCAGTCTACTCCATTTCTACTCGTTTCATTAGCCGCCGGTGTGCAAGTACCTGGGGATGTTGAAGAGAAAGCCTTTTTCGAGGTCAGGCACCAGCCCGCCCATCAGCCAAAGATAAACGAAGGAGCCATAGAAGAGCGCCAGTGCCACCAGCGCCAGCCGCCGCCAGAGCGGCGGGCGAAGCTCGCGCGGCAGAAGCGTGCAGTTGAGATAAAGGATGTGGAGCGAGGCGACCACGAAAACCACGCCCGCCATATTGGCGCTCAGCAGCAGAAGAATCATCGGCGGTGTCATTCGCAGCGCGATGAGACCCCCGACAACACCCGTCGCCAGGATGGGGTAGTAAACCAGCCGCACGTCGCCGCCGCGCCAGGCGCGCAGGCGGCGGCTGCCGGTCCAGACCATGTCGGTCAGCGAGCGCGTCATACCTTCGATGTTGTCGAGTTGCGTCTTGAACAGCGCCCAGGCGCCCATCAGAGCGACGAAGAACGCCAGCGTAGCTCCACTACGGGTGGCCACGGCCCCGGCCAGCTCGGCGGCGATGGCCGGCCCGCGGATGTCGCGCCCGGCCGGCAGCAAGGCCGTATAGAGCAGCGCCGGCAGTCCCATGCCGATGAGCGCGCCCACGAAGAACACGCCCCATTGGTCGAGACGCACAATGCGCCACCAGCTTTTCCACTGCCGCAGGCTCTCCGGTGTGACTTCAAAGACGCTGCCGGTATGGGCCAGCTTGACCTTGGCCCCGCCCACCGCCGCGGGGATGAAGCCCACCACCTGCCCCATGCCGAAGCCTTTGTCGCGCGCCCAGTTGGAAAGCGTGAGATGAGCCACCCCGCCGGCGCCGGAGTAGGCAGCAAAGGCGGCGATGAGAAACCAGTCGCCGCCCGGGGGAAGAAAGCTAAAGCTCCGGCTCTCCAGATCAAAACCAGCAAAGCCCGCCAGGCCGGCCGCCCAGCGGTGCGCGTCGGCGAAGTAAAGGCACAGAAGGGCAAGCCCAGCGAGCAGCACCAGGATCATGAACCAATTGAGAATCTCGAGCGTGCGCTCGATGCGCCGGCCAACAATCAGCGCCGCCACGCACACGAGATAGGTTGCCGCTCCAACCCAGAAAAGAGCTGCGTCGTCGTCCGGGCCCACCAGCCGTCCGCGCGAGGCGAAAAAGAGAGCGCTGGCGGCGTTCGCCGCCCAGGCCGGCCAGCCCCATTGCAGGAAGTAAAACAGCGCGTACAAGACTCCCCAGAAGGCCGCTCCGGGGCGAGTGCGCATAAAGCCGATGACCGCTGGCTCGCCCGTGTAGAGCGTGTAACGAATCAGCTCTTCGTTGAAGATGGTTTGCAGGAAAACGGCGACCGTCGTCACCCACAGCAGCGACAGGCCGTACTTGACGAATACTGCCGGGCCCAGCAGCCATTCGCCGCTGCCGATCGACAGCCCCAGAATAATCGCCCCCGGGCCAATGACGCCCAGCAGGCCCAGGCCGCGCGAAGCCGTTGGCGCCGGCAACGCCGCCCGGCCCCAGGCCTCGAGCCCCGAGCGCGCTTCCGGGGCGGAGCGTACCGGCGCCGCGGTCACTTACTTGCCGGTCGGACTTTGCTTACCCGGCGGCCCGTCCACCCAGTTGACGTCCCAGGCGCCGTCGGTACTGACCAAAAGCATGACGTCCTCGCGCGGGCCGCTCCACGCCTGGTGCACTTTCTTGGCGTTGATGTAGCCCCAATCACCCTGCTTCATCTCCATTCGTTGGCCTTCGCACTCCAGGATGAAGGTTCCGCGGATGATGGTCACCGATTCATTGGCGCTGTGCCAGTGGCGCGGGACGTGCGTCCCCTTCGGCTGCCAGATGAGCATCTGGGTGGCTTTGGTCTTGGGATCCACGCGCAACATCGAGGCGCGCGGCGACTTCATCCCCCATTCGGGGATGATGTTTTCCCACTTCAGGTCTTTCTGGTTCATCACCATCATGCCGGCCATGGCCGCGGGAGGCGGAGCAGCGGCGGGCTTGGCCGCTTTCTGCGCCGCTTGCGGAGCAGCCAGCGTGACCGTGGTTACGGCGGTAAGGAGCAACAGAGCGAGCAAAACGATGAAGCGTTTCATTTTCCTTCTCCTTTCTTCAGATTCCCCCGACGTATCGCCCCGGGTTCAAGACGCCGTCGGGGTCAAACTGAGCCTTGAGTTTCTTCATCAGCGAAAAATCGTCGCGCAGCGGCCCCCACGGGTTGACGTCGCGCTTCACCTCGGTCGGGCACCACGGCAGGCTCACGCGCCCGCCGAGGTTGTTCCCGGCGTGAATCATCTCCGTGGCCGCCTGCGCACAGCGGGCCGCGGCGTCGGGCATCGCCGTCGGCAAGAGATAAACGAAGGCGATGCCTGTGCCGGCGTGCGCAGTCGCAGCGGCCAGCAGCTCGTAGCGTTCAGCGATGGGAAGGGCCTTGGCGAGGAAGGGGCCGACTCCGCTTAGCGGCAGCGCCGCTTTCACCACCGTCGCGGCGGGATTCGCCTCACGCATGCGGGGCAGCAGCGTCTGCAGCGCCTTCCACAGCGCCGTCTCGCTTTCGCCCCGCGCCACAGCGAAGGAGACGGTCTTGGCGGCGCGGGCGAGGGCGCTGAAATCGGTATTGTAACGCATTATAACGGCGTCGACTCCGCCCACCGAGACCACCAGCGACCAGTGTTCGGGAGAAAGGGGAGCCGCCGCGGCCAGCCGGGCGGCCTGCGGGTCGAGCAGCTCGAGCGCGCGCGGCTGCCAGGCGGAATGGACGATACGCCGGCGGGTTTCGAGGGCCGCCTCCCTCTCGGTAAAGGTAAAAATGAAGCTCGCGGTTTCGGGCGGGGCGGGGAAGCACTTGAAGTTGATTTCGGCGATGATGCCCAGTGTGCCCAGCGAGCCAATAAGCAGCTTGGTCAAATCATAGCCGGCCACGTTCTTGACCACACGCCCGCCGCTCTTGACCAACTTCCCTTCGCCGGTCACGAACTTCACCCCCACCACAAAGTCGCGCCAGGTGCCGTAGGCGTAACGCAGCGGCCCCGAGGCGTTCGCCGCCAGCAAGCCGCCCAGCGCCGCCCGCTCGGCGTAGGGCGGGTCCGCGGGCAGGAAGAGGCCGTCGGCCGCTAGTTGCTCCTGCGCCTGCGCCAGCAACAGGCCGGCTCCAGCGCCGAAGGTGAGGTCGCCGGGGTCGTAG
>JBOGNW010000247.1:0-5510 GCA_050747425.1 Candidatus Acidiferrales bacterium | reverse complement strand
AAGCGGATGTCGCGGTTGATGCGGGAGAAGTTGCGGCCGGTCTTGCCGGAAACGTCGAAGTCAGGGCTGAGCCGCAGCGCCACCGGCGCCAGCTCTTCAAAGAGCCCCTTGAGCGCCCCGGCCACCTGCTCATCGTAGACCTCACGGTGGCGGTCGAACCAGGGCTTGTGATTGTTGCGCGCCAGCAGGCGGAAGAAACGGAACGCCTCGGGCTGAAATCCGCGGAAATCTGGGCGGTGTCTGGTCACGGAATCGTAATTCTACCGCGAAGCTTCGCGAGGGTCACGTCTCGCTGGTCCCGTGAAGTTGCTTGAGGGCCCAGCCGGCGTGCTGGGCCAGCAGCGCGTCGTCGGAGGCGGCGAATTTCTCCAGCAGCGGGCGGAAGCGGGGGTTGCCGGAGTTGCCCATGGCCACCAGCGCATTGCGCACCAGCCCGCGCCACTTGGCCCGCTTGACCGCGCTCGCGCGAAACACCCGCCGGAAGTCTTCTTCCGTCAGCGAGGCCAGCCTCTCGAGGCGGGGATGGAAAAGGGATTGCTCGCCGGTGTTTGCTGCCTGCCGCGGGGCGAAGCCGGCTTCGCGGGTCAGCGAAGCGCGCCGGTTGTAGGGGCAGACGTCCTGGCAGATGTCGCAGCCGAAGACCTGCCGGCCCATCGGCGCGCGGAATTCCTCCGGGATCGCGCCGCGCAGCTCGATGGTCAGATAGCTGATACAGCGGCGGGCGTCGAGCTGGTAGGGCTCGACAATGGCGCCCGTCGGGCAGGCCTCGATGCAGAGTGTGCACGAGCCGCAGCCGTCGGGCAGAGGCTCATCGGCAGCGAGGTCGAGATTAGTAACTAAAACACCAATGAAAAAGAACGATCCCAGCTCCGTATCCAGCAGGCAGGTGTTTTTGGCCTGCCAGCCCAGCCCGGCGTACTTGCCATAGACGCGCTCCAGCACCGGGCCGGTGTCAACGTAAGCGCGACACTCGAGGCCGGGCCCGGCTTTAGCGGCAAGCAGGAGGCGCAAGCCTTCCAGCTTTTCGCGGACGACCTCGTGGTAGTCGTCCCCCCAGGCGTAGCGAGAGAGCCAGCCGCGCTCGCGGTCGGGCGAGACTTCGGTGGAGCGGGGCTGGTCGGTGTCGTAGGCCAGCGCGCAGCAGATGACCGAGCGAGCCGCGGGCATCAGGGCGCGGACGTCCCGGCGGCGCGGGTCGGCCAAGTAGTCCATCTCGCCTGCGTAGCCGCGCTTAAGCCACTCCGGGAAGTAGGCCAGCTCGGGGAAGTCGCCGACGGGCGCAATGCCCACTCGGTCGAACCCCAGCGCCCGCCCCTGCTCTTGTATGAATTCACGGAGCGACATCACGCTCTATCTTACTTCGGCCTGCCGAAACCTGCTCAGCCGGGTTTTCCCTCTAGCTGGGTCTAGTCATCGTCCTCTAGGTCAGTGCGGAAGCGGGCGAAGACCGGGTAGTGGTCCGACACAGCCCGGATCAAAGCCGGGTCGGTGAGTCCAAAGCTGGTGTCGAAGCGGAAGGGCTGCGCCGAGCCCAGGATGTACTCGTGGCCGCTCGTGGCCGGCAGAAGCACGATTCGGTCGTAGGTGTTCTGGGAGATGGTGGTGGTGACCATGTCGTTGGCGATGGCGACGTCGAACTGGTTGGTTGGCAGTATTTGAAACAGCCGGTGGGATTCGTCGAGGTAGCTGCCGTCGGCGTTGAAGTCGCCGAGAAAGATGATGTCGGCTTCGTCGGGGTCGGCCTCCAGCACGGAGAGAGCAGCGTCGCGCAGCGCGACCAGTTCGGCATCGGCGGCCTCGGGCTTGATGTGGCACACCAGCAGCGTGAAGTCGAAATTGCCGGCGCGAAAGGTGGCCACCAAGGGCTCGCGCTCGAAGACGTCGTTGGGATCGGGCAGGGTGAAGGCGCGGACAAGCTGCAGGCGCGAGGGGAGGTAGTAGAGGACGTACTGCTCCTTACTGCTACTGCGGCCCAGGCGCTCTCCTTCGAACATGACGTATTCCGACTCGGCCTGCTCGTTGAGGCGGGCGAGGAACTCGTCGGCCACCATCTCGGTGGAGTCGCGCACTTCCTCGACCGCCAGCAGGTCGAACTGCTGAGCCGTTTCGACAAGCACGTCCACCACAGCTTGTTTGGCCAGCTTGGTCTGGCCAAAGACCTGGATGTTGAAGGCGCCGACGCGCAGGACGTCGTCGGAGTCGGGGGCCGGGGCGGTCAGAAAGGCACCGGTGCCCACCGCTCCCACCACCGCCAGGGAGGCAATTAGGTTGCGGATGCGTTCCACCCACTCCGGTCGGCTAGGCATCGGGGGAGCCTCCGACGGACTTCTTGGCGGCGGGCGGAACCGAGCGCCGTTCGCGGACAAAGGAGCGCAGCTCGTAGATTCCGCCCAGCGTGTCGTGCCAGAATTTAGAGCCGAACCCCAACGCCAGCCCGGTCAGAACCGACCCGGCCAGGGCGTAGAGGAAACTGCCCGGGTTGGCCAGGGCCGCTGAGCGGAACCAGGCGCCTTCGCGGGCCGTGACCCAACCGATGGTTTGCCAGGGGTCGGTGGGGTTGGCGACGATCTCGAGCATGTTGGCTTTCACCAGTAAGGCCAGCACGACGCCGGCGATAAGGGTGCGGCCGGCGATGGCTTTCTCGCGATCACGCTCCGACTCGGCGTCGCTCTTCCGGAGGCTTAAAGTGGGGCTGCTGAGCTTCCAGGCATTGGTGACGCGCTCCGCCATGAAGCTGAGCACACTCAGTAGCACTAAGACGTTCACCATGGGTTCGAATGTCTCCATTGGGTCCTTCTTGTGTGTGGAGTGAAGGGGAGGGAACGCCGATTGTGCTCTTTGGCGCCCAGCGAGGTCAAGCTGGCCGTCGGCCAGTGCTCCTCGGAGGCCTAAAGGCCCAAAAAGGGTGGGGAATCCGTCCCGTTGGGTGCAGTTTGACGCCGTTTGTCCCCTGTTTTTCCCCGTTCAGGTGAAAAGACTTCGCCATTCGGCCTTGTTTTAGAGTAAGATAGCGCCCGTTGTCGGAGCTGGAGTGAGCCCGGTCTGGGGTCACTGAAGCAGTCAGAAGTCAGCGGTTTCATAGCAGTGGGGCCTATTCTTTCTTGCCAGAGCCCCTCGGCTGACTCACTCCGAACACAAAAGGAGCTTAGAAAACTGATGCCGAGCCTTACGACGCGAGCTTTAAAGTATTTTGACGCCGCACTCTGCTGGACGGCCGGGGCGGCGTTCGACACCGTGCATTTCTTCAACAAGTACCGGCCGGGCCCGACCTTCACGCCCAGGTGGTCGGAGAAGCCGCTGCTGAAGTCCTGGCAGAAGACCAAGCCCACGCTGGGCTTCCCGCGCGAAACCGACTCGCTCTGCCCCGACTGTGTGAAGGAAGCGCGCGAGCGCATCCTGAACGGCGACGACGACTGGCGCAAGCTGCTGACCGACAAAGTCGGCGAGATCAAGGCCACCATCATCGAGCGCGACGGCCAGGTCTGGATGGTCAAGGACTGCCCGAAGCACGGCCGCTACGAAGACTTGATGGCGGTGGACTCGAAGTTTCTCTCCTGGATTGAGAAGAACTTCCCCGGCCGCGACATCCGCGCCCACAACGACGCCGACCTCCACAATCACGGCTCTTCCACCATCAAACACGGCCGCGGCTCGGTGCTGACTGTGGACCTCACCAACCGCTGCAACATGATGTGCGACCCCTGCTTCATGGACGCCAACCAGGTGGGTTTCGTGCACGAGCTGACCTGGTAAGACAACACAGAAGACCTCGACAACGCCATGAAGATCAAGCCCAAGCGGCAAATGAGCGTGCAGTTCTCGGGCGGCGAGCCGACCATGTCGCCCTACTTCCTCGACGCCGTCCGCTATGCCCGCAAGATCGGCTACAACAGCGTGCAGGCGGCCACCAACGGCATCGAGTTCGCCAAGTCCAAGGAATTCGCCCGCCAGGCCTTCGAGGCCGGGCTGCGCTACGCCTACTTGCAGTTCGACGGCATCGGCAACGAGGCCAACAGCCACCGCAAGGTGGGCAACCTGTTCGACGTCAAGCTGAAGGCCATCGAGAACATGCACGAGGCGGGGATTGAAATCATCCTGGTCACCACGCTGGTCAACACCCTCAACAACGATCAGGTGGGGCCCATCATCCGCTTCGCGCGCGACAACCCGCGCAAGATCGCTTTCATCGCCTTCCAGCCGGTTTCTTTCACCGGGCGCGATGAGGACATCACGCCGGAGCGCCGGCTGAAGCAGCGCTACACGCTCTCGCACCTGGCCCGCGACGTCAAAGATCAAGTCGGCATCACCGAGCCCACCCGCGACTGGTTCCCCATCTCGCTGATGGGCGCCTTTGCCGACTTCGCTGACCTGGTGCACGGCCCGGGGGCCGACTGGGGTCAGGTGAGCTGCGGCTGCCACCCCAACTGCGGCGTGGGCACGGCTCTCATGATCAACAAAAACACGGGCGAGTGGGGCGCGGTGCCCGAGTTCCTGAACATTCCCGGCCTGGTGCGGGATACGCAGAAGATCACCGACGCCGGCCGCGGGCGCTACTTCTCGGCCGCGCTGATGGGCTTGGCGGTGCTCAAGAATTACAAACCCTTCCGGGCGCCAAAAAGCCTGACCCTGCTCGACCTGCTCAAGAAGTTCGATAAGTCGTTCGGGGTCACCAAGGAGACGGAGAAGAAATACGGGTCGGTGTCGCCCAAACGCACCTATCAGGATGCGATCCGGCGCCGCCGCGACCCCTGGAACTTCCTCTTCATCGCTGGGATGTGGTTCCAGGATCTGTTCAACTACGACTTCCGGCGCACGGAGATGTGCATCATCCCCTACGCCACCCAGCAGGGGGAAATCTCCTTCTGCGCCTACAACACCGGCATCGGCTGGCGGAAGATCATCGAGAATATGTACAAGAACGCCACCGTGGCCGAGTGGTACAAGACTCACGGCAAGCACGAGATTTACGCCCGCGGCCGCAGCGTGGAGATGCCCGAAGCGACCCAGTACCTCCAGCTCAACCAGGACGACGTCAACCGCAAGCGCGAGCGCCTCGACGCCAGCCCGCAAACCGCCGCCGAAGAGGAGCGCTTGCGTCGCAAGGCCGCCTGGGAGGCCGCCCAGGCCCGCGCCCTCTACGAAGAGATGGTGCTCAAGAAGCCCAAGCCCACCCTGGTGCAGTTGGGTGCCGCGAACGGCGGCAATGGCAATGGCAAGCCAGTGACCATTCAGCCGGCGACGCCTGCCCCAGAGCCCGTGGGCGCCCACGGCGACGACTAAACCCGACTCAAGTTTCAGTCTCTGAAAGCCCTCTTTCTGTCATCCTGAGGCCGCTTGTGTAGGGGCGGGGCTTGCCCCGCCCTCCGGCGAGGGGCTTTTTTTGTTTGCGTCCCGGCATTTGTCATCCTGAGGCCGCAGGCCGAAGGATCTCATCGTAGACAAAGCAAGACTCCTCGCCACCCCTCGACCCCGCTTGTGTTCTTTCTGTCATCCTGAGGCCGCAGGCCGAA
>JBOGNW010000246.1:0-32846 GCA_050747425.1 Candidatus Acidiferrales bacterium | reverse complement strand
CGGGGAGCACCGCTACGAAGTCGTGGAGGTGCTCGACCAGTGGTACGACCCTGACGCTATCTACTTCCGTGTCCGCGCTGATGACGGCAACCTCTACATTCTTCGCCACCGCGAAAACCCGCTCGAAGACTCCTGGACGCTCGAATCCTTTCGCCGGCCGCTCGCGACTGGATAAGCCCGGCAGAGGCTGCTTCCCGATAGCCGCCGTGGCCACCCGTCCGGCGAAGACATGACAGATCCGGCGGGAACCCCGAGCCATCTTCGCATCACGCAGCGGTCTCACCACGTCACCAACCAGAAGGTCATCGAGCTGGTGGCAACGGGGGGCTGGTCCCGCCAGCGCATCCTGGATGTGGGCGCGGGCGAAGGTTATCTCGTCAGCCGGCTGGGTGCCCTGCTTCAAGAGAGATTTTCGGTGGCGCCCGCTACGGTGCTGCGCGCCTGCGATACGCATCCCGAGGTGTACAAATACACCCCGGTTCCTTGCGATCGGATTGATGCGGGCGGGGCTCTTCCCTACGAGGTGGAGTTCTTCGAGGTGGTTACCTGCGTCGAAGTCATCGAGCACCTAGAGGACCAGTTTCACCTGGCGCGCGAAATCTGTCGCATTCTCAAGCCCGGAGGCCGTGCTCTGATTACCACCCCGAACGTCCTCAACATCAACTCTCGCCTGCGCACCCTGCACTCTGGCTTTGCCACCCTGTTTGACCTGCTGCCGCTTCACCGTAGCGATTCCGTGCATCTGGCCGGGCACATCCACCCCATCAGCTTTTATTACCTGGCCCACTTGTTCCGCCGCGCCGGCTTCCGCGAGGTGCGCGCCCATTTTGATTTCTCGAAGCGCAGCGCCGTTCTCTTCGCCTTGCTTCTCTACCTGCCGATTCAAGTCTGGCATCTTGGTTTCCGTCATCACATGAAGAGCAAGCATGGGGCGATTTATCCCGAAAACCAGCCGCTGCTCGAGCCCATCAATAGCTGGGGGATGCTGACCTCGCGCTCGGTAATCGCCGAAGCCGTGAAGTGAGCCGGTGTCACTTTCCCGCCGCCCGGGGCGGACTCGGCGCACCCTCGTTGACAAAAGCGAAGAATGCCCATAAGATGATTGGTTTGCGGTTCATCCCGCAGACCTGTTGTCTATATATGAGAACTTTTTACCCGAACGGGAAGGAAGCGACTGCCCTCAGCCAGGGCCCATGGCACCTGGTGGATGCCGAAGGCCAGGTGCTGGGGCGTCTGGCGACGCGTGTGGCGCGTCTGCTCATCGGCAAGCACAAGGTGCGGTTCACGCCGTCGGTGGATTGCGGCGATCATATTGTGATTATCAACGCCAACAAAGTGCGTCTCACGGGGCGCAAACTCGACCAGAAAGTCTACTACCGGCATTCCGGCTATCCGGGGGGCTTGAAGGCCGCTACGGCGCGCCAGCGCATGCAGCAGAACCCCGTTGAACTGGTCCGCGACGCCATCCTGGGCATGGTGCCCAAAAACAAACTGCACGCGCGCCGGGCCAAAAAGTTGCGCATTTACCCCGGCGAGCAGCACCAGCACGCTGCCCAGCAACCTCAACCCCTGGCGATGAAGGCATAGGAGACTCCGTGGGCGATTCCGAACAGACCGAGCCAATCCCCGAACAGCCGGAGAGCACACCGAGCGAGGCGCCGGCGTCCGAGGCCGCGGCAGCGGCGCCGGAGCCGACTCCTGAGCCTACACCGGCGCCGATCGGCAGCGAGCCGTTCTGCGCCACCGGCCGGCGGAAGACTTCTGTAGCGCGCGTCTACTTGCGCTCGGGTGGAGGACGTCTGCGGGTCAATGGCCGTCCCCTCGAGCAGGTTTTTACCAGCCCCCATTGGCGTGAGCACGCGCGCGAGCCGCTCGTCTATACGGGCGTGGCCGAGCAATACGACGCCGAAATCCTGGTGAAGGGCAGCGGCCCGGGCGGCCAGGCGGGCGCGGTGCGGCTGGGACTGGCGCGCGCTCTCATTCTGGCGAATCCCGCGCTGCGCACCAAGCTGCGCCGCAATGGCTTCTTGACCCGCGACCCGCGATCGAAAGAACGCAAGAAGTACGGCCAGAAGGGAGCGCGCAAGCGCTTCCAGTGGACGAAGCGCTAGGAGGAGAGAGGAACGTGCCCGCTTTGGCGATGAAGGAGCTGCTGGAAGCCGGCGTCCACTTTGGTCACCAGACCCGCCGCTGGAACCCGAAGATGAAGGAATACATCTTCGGGGAGCGCAACGGCATTTACATCATCGACCTGCAGAAAACCCTCAAAATGTTCAAGGAGACGGCGCAGTTCGTGAGCAACCTGGCCGCTCAGGGTAAGGTGATGCTCTTCGTGGGGACCAAGCGCCAGGCGCAGGAAGCCGTCGCCGAAGAAGCCACGCGCTGCGGGATGTTTCATGTTAACCACCGCTGGCTGGGAGGGACGCTCACCAACTGGGCCACCATCCAGAAGTCCATCAAGCGCTACAAGGAGCTGGAAGCGATGGAGGAAGACGGGCGTATGGCTCAGATCCCCAAGAAGGAAGCCATCCGCCTGCGCCGTGAGCTCGGTCACTTGCGCGAGAACCTGGCAGGCATCAAGGAAATGCCGGCCTTGCCGGACGCCATCTTCGTGGTGGATTCCGACAAGGAAGCTATCGCGGTCGAGGAAGCGCGCAAGCTGGCCATCCCGGTGGTGGCGGTGGTGGACACCAACTGCGACCCGGACAAAGTGGACCACATCATCCCCGGCAATGACGACGCCCTGCGCGCCATTCGCCTCTTCACCTCTAAGATTGCCGATGCGGTGCTCGAAGGCCGCGCCCAGTACGAGCGCGTGCAGGCGGAAGCCGCGCAGCTCGCCGGCGTGGAGGCCGAAGCGGAAGCCGGCGGCGAGGCCGCGGCCACCGAGTACGCGGGGACGCCGGAGGAACTGGAACAGGTGGCCGAAGTCTACGATCCCGACGAGTTACTGCCGCCGCACTTGCGTCCGCGCGCTGTGCCGGTAACCGACGAGTTTGGCGAGCCCGTGGATCAGACAGCGCCCGAAGAGCCCGCGGCCGAGCCGACTGACCCCGAGGCGTCCGGGGATGGCAGCAGCAACTGATGCCCGATCCCGACCCATCTCGCGCTGGCCGATTCCGCCACAGAGCCGCCGGCCAGCTTTTTCGCTCCCTTCAGACCAGCGGAGACCGACTCTCGTGACCGCGGAAAGCAACCCTTCGACCGGCGCCAAGGCAAGCGTCTCGGCGCAGCACGTCAAGGTTCTGCGCGAGCAGACGGGGGCCGGCTGGATGGACTGCAAGGCGGCGCTGGAGGCCACGGGCAGCGACGTCGAGCAAGCGGTTGCCTGGCTGCGCAAGAAAGGTATGGCCAGCGCGCAACGCAAGGCGGGCCGCACCACCAGCGAAGGGCGGGTGGGCAGCTACATCCACGCGGGGGAAAAAATCGGTGTGCTGGTGGAAGTGAACTGCGAGAGCGATTTTGTGGCGCGCACCGAAGAGTTCCGGCAGCTAGTCCATGACCTGGCCATGCACATTGCCGCTGCCGAGCCGCGGTTCATCCACCGCGGGGAAGTGACCCCCGACATCCTTGCCCGTGAACGGGAAATCTACCGTGAGCAGGCGCTGGCCTCGGGGAAGCCCGAGAAGGTGGTGGAGCGCATCGTCGAGGGCAAGGTGGAAAAGTTCTACGAGGAGCAATGCCTCTACGAGCAGCACTTTATCCGGGATGATAAGATGACCGTCAAAGAAGTGATTGACGCCGTCATCGCCAAAGTGGGGGAAAACGTCGCCGTGCGGCGCTTTGCGCGCTTCAAGGTCGGCGAGCCGCTGCTGGCGGCCGAAGCGGCACCGCCGGCGGGAGAGGGAGGCAAGCCATGACCACCGATACCAAGCCGGTCTTCAAGCGCATCCTGCTGAAGCTGAGCGGGGAAGCGTTCATGGGCACGCAGGGCTTCGGGATTGACGACCACACGGTGGCGTCCATCGCCGGCGAGGTCAAGGAAGTCCATGAGCTCGGGGTGCAGACGGGTATCATCGTGGGCGGCGGCAACATTTTCCGCGGCCGCACCTCTGACGCCCGCGGTTTCGACCGCGTCACCGCCGACCAGATGGGCATGCTGGCCACGCTCATCAACGGGCTGGCGCTGCAAAACGCCTTGGAGAAGATCGGCGTCACCACCCGGCTGCTGAGCGCCATCGAAGTGGCGCAGCTGGCCGAGCCCTTCATCCGCCGCCGCGCCGTCCGCCACCTGGAAAAGGGCCGCGTCATCATCTTCGGCGCCGGCACCGGCAATCCGTACTTCTCCACCGACACGGCCGCCGCTTTGCGCGCCAAGGAAATCGGCGCCGAGGTCATCCTCAAGGCTACGAAGGTGGACGGCATCTACGACGCCGACCCCAAGAAAATCGAGACCGCGAAGATGTACGACCGCGTCTCCTACATGGACGTTCTCTCGAAATCTCTGGGCGTGATGGATTCCACCGCCATCTCGCTCTGCAAAGACAACAACCTTCCCATCATCGTCTTCAACCTCAACCGCCACGGCAATATCAAGCGCGTGGTGCTGGGGGAAAAAGTGGGTTCGCTGGTCACCGCCTAGCGCGGCCCCGATCGGCGACATCGGCGGAGACAAACTAATGCAGACACTTGGCAGCCTGAAGGAAGTGACGGCGCAGACGCACACGCGTATGGAGAAGACAGTCGGGGACTTCCGCCGCGAGCTCGCGCATCTACGCACCGGGCGCGCCTCGGTAACCTTGCTTGAAGACATTCGCGTGGAGTATTACGGCACGCCCACGCCGTTGAACCAGCTCGCCAAGCTGGCTACGCCCGAACCCACGCTCATCGTGGTGCAGCCTTTCGACCCCTCCACCACGCAGGCGGTGGAGAAGGCGATTCGCTCGGCCGAGCTGGGCCTGAACCCGGCCAGCGACGGCAAGCTCATCCGCGTCCCCATCCCGCCGCTCACTGAGGAGCGGCGGCGGGACTTGGTCAAGCGGCTGCACACGGTACTCGAGGATCACAAGACGGCGGCGCGCAACATCCGGCGCGATTCCAAGGGCGTGGTCGAGAGCCTCTTCAAGGACAAGAAAATCAGCGAGGACGACAAGCACCACGCCCTCACCGAGCTCGACAAAGTCACCCACGACTACTCGGAAAAACTCGACGCCTTCTCCAAAGCCAAAGAAAAAGAAATCCTGGAAATCTAGAAAAGCAAATCCCTCGCTCGAGGTCGGGATGACACGGGCCTAGGTTTTCACCGAGGGGCTTGGGTTTTCTCGAAGGCGAAGCGGGCAGCGCCGTAAAGGCCAACCTTTTCGTCCACGACCAAGTGTACCGGCATCTGCTTGACCACCGCCGACAGCCGACCTTTGGCATGGAAAGATTCGAGGAAGGTGCGGTCGCGGAGTTTGGCGCGAATCTTAGGCGCAATGCCGCCAGCGAGATAGACGCCCGCGGTGGCCAGGGCTTTGAGGGCCAGGTTGCTGGCCTCCGCCCCCAGCAGTGTCACCCAGAGGTCGAGCGTCTTCACGCATAGCTCGCTGCTCGTGTCGAGTGCCCTCTGCGAAATCGCGACTGCCGGGTCGTTGGCGCGCGCCATCTCTTCGGCCAGCCAGCCGGGCTCCTCGGCCAGGTCGGTGTCGCGGAGGAAACGGTAGAGGTCGCGCAGGCCGCGACCGCTGAGGATGCGGTCCCAACTCACGCGGTCGAAATCTTTCAGCAGGTAGTGCAGCAGTTCAATTTCTTGGGGGTTGCGGGGCGAGAAGTCGGCATGGCCGCCCTCGGAAGCCGAGGGGCGCCGCTGCTGTCCGTCCCAAAAGAGTATGGCCTCGCCTAGGCCGGTGCCGGGGGCAATCAAAGCGGCGTTCCCCTGTGGATTGGGGAGCCCCTGGCTCAAAGTTTCGATCTCTTGGTCGCCGAGCGTTTCGACTCCGTAGCCGGTAGCTTCAAGATCGTTGAGCAGAATCACTTCGCTGCCGATCACCTCGCGCAGCTCGCGGGTGTCCACGACGCCCCAGGGGATGTTGGGGGTTTCGCTGCGTCCGGCGATGACAGGCCCTGGAACACCGAAGCAAGCCAGCTCAACCGGCTCATCGGCGCCGCGAAGAAAATCCTTAAGCACCTCGGCCAGGCCCGCGTAAGAGCGGCTGGGGAGGCTGCGCTCACCGTGCGGCTGGCGGGGGCCGGCATCGCGGGAGAAGAAAGCCAGCAGCGATTTGGTTCCGCCGATGTCGCCCGCCAGAATCATACTGGTGCTTCGCGGGCTGCGGTGACCTCGACGCGCAGGCGCTCGAGCTTGGCAGCAGCGGCGGCGTCCACCAGAAACACCAGCTCGCCTTTTTCGGGATTCACTCGCTGCGCTGGCCAGTGGCTGCCGCCGGCCAGCGCCGCTTGCAGCGCCGAGGCTTTTTCCTTCCCGGTCACCAGGAAAAACACGCGCCGCGCCTGGTTGAACACCGGCAGGGTGAGCGTCACGCGCGCGTGTTGGTTCACCCCGCGCACGTGCGCCACCACCCAGCGTTGTTTCTCTTCGAGAGCAGTGGCCCCTGGGAAGAGCGACGCTGTGTGCCCGTCGGCCCCCAGGCCCAACAGCGCCAGGTCGAAAACTGGACGGCCCCAGCGGCCGAAGTGAGTCCGCAGCTCTTGCTCATAGGCGAGGGCCGCTTGCTCGGCAGAGGTGTGGGCAGCGATGGGGTGAATGTTTTGCGGCGGCAGGGGGATGTGTGTCAGCAGCGCCTCGCGCGCCACGCGGTAGTTGCTCTCCGCGTGGTCGGGCGAGACCATGCGCTCGTCGCCCCAGAAAATGTGCAGGTGTGTCCAAGGAATCTTGGGGCGGAACTCATCGCTCGCCAGCAGCTCGTAGAAACGCCGCGGCGTGGCTCCGCCCGACAGGGCAACAGAAAAACTCTCGCCGCGGCCTTGGAGGGTCTCAGCCACGGCAGCCACGAAGCGTTGCGCCGCTTCGCGGCTCAGGCTTTCGAGGTCGGGGCAGATGACCAGCGTCCCACGCACGTCGGAATTTTACTCGAGATGCCAGCTTCGGCCGCAGCTTTCAATGAGGCGGGCGGCAGCCGCCGGTCCCCAGGAGCCGGCCAAGTAGTTGGGGAAGTCGCGGGGCGCGGTCGCGGCCCAGGCGGCGAGCAGCGGGTCGAGCCACTCCCAGGCGGCCTCGATCCAATCGCCGCGGGCGAAGAGCATGCGGTCGCCTTCGAGGCAATCGAGCAGCAAAGTCCCGTAGTCGCTCGGCCCTTCGTCGGCGAAAGAGTCGCGGTAACGGAAGTCGAGCTCGACGGCACGACCGATGACTTGCAGACCGGGCTGTTTGGCGATGACGCGCAGCGCCATGCCTTCGTCGGGCTGGACACTGAGCGTGAGCAGGTTGGGCGCGCAGGGCTCCAGGGGAGTGCAGGCGAAGAGGTGCAGCGGGGCTTCGCGGAACTGCACCGTAATCTGGCTGGCCTTGCGCGGCAGGCGCTTGCCGGTACGGAGAAAGAACGGCACGCCGGCCCAACGCCAGTTCACCACTTCAGCGCGGAGGGCGGCGAATGTCTCTGTCACTGAGTCCGCGGCGACGCCCGGCTCCTGCCGATAGCCGGGGGCTGGTGAAGCCTCGATGCGGCCGGGACCGTACTGCCCGCGGACGGCGACCGGGTCGAGGCGCGCGATGTGGAAGGAGTGGAGCGATTGCAGGACTTTGAGCTTTTCGCGGTGGACGGAAGCGGCATCGAAGCTGGCGGGCGGTTCCATGGCGATGAGGCAGAGCAGTTGCAGCAGGTGGTTCTGGATCATGTCGCGGACGGCGCCGGCAGTTTCATAGAAGCCGGCGCGGTGCTCCACGCCGAGGTCTTCGGAGACGGTTATCTGGACATGGTCCACGAAGTTGCGGTTCCAGAGGGGCTCGAAGAGGCCGTTGGCGAAGCGGAAGACTGTCAGGTTCTGCACCGTTTCTTTGCCGAGGTAGTGGTCGATGCGATAGACCTGTTCCTCGCGGAACACTTTTTGCACGCAAGCGTTGAGCTTTCGTGCGCTGGGGAGGTCGCGGCCGAAGGGCTTTTCGATGACGATGCGGCTCCAGCCGGGCCCGCCCGCCAGCTTGGCCTCGCCGAGTCCGCCGACGATGCCGGCGTAGAGCTCCGGGGGGACCGAAAGGTAGAAGAGGTAGTTGCCCGGAGTGGAGTGCGTGGCGTCGAGTTTCTGTAGCCGGTCGCGAAGGGATGCGAAGGCCTTCGGCTCCTTGGTATTCAGCGAGAAATAGTCGAGCCGCGCGGCGAAGGCGTCCCATTCGCTCGAGCTAGGTTTGACTCGGCCTTGCTCGGTAACCGCAGTTTTCATGCGCCGGCGAAATTCGTCAGCGCTCCACTCCTTCCGTCCTAGACCGAGGATGTAAAACGACGGCGGCAGGCGCTTCAGGTGAGCGAGATCGAAGAGCGCGGGCAGGAGTTTGCGGGCGGCGAGGTCGCCGGTGGCGCCAAAGATGACAACGCCGCAGGGTTCAAGCGTGGAGGCTGGCGGCGGGTTGGCCATTGCTTTCCCGGTTGCTATTTCTTTTTCCTGACGGCGTGGCCACCGAACTCCTGGCGGAGGGCGGCGATGAGTTTGGCGGCAAAGGAATCTTCCTGTCGCGAGCGGAAGCGCCGGAACAACGCCAGCGCCAGGGCCGGCACCGGCACCCCGCGCTTGATGGCTTCTTCAATCGTCCACCGGCCGGTTCCGGAGTCTTCCACGTAACCGCGCAGGCGCCGCAGCCGACGGTCTTTGGCGAGCGCCGAGGCGGCCAGCTCCAGCAGCCAGGAGCGCACCACGCTGCCGCGGTTCCAGAGCGCGGCCACGCGGTAGAGATCAAAGTTGAACTCGGACTGCGCCAGCATCTCGAAGCCTTCGCCATAAGCTTCGAGCAGCCCGTACTCGATGCCGTTGTGCACCATCTTAAGAAAGTGTCCGGCGCCGCTTGAGCCCGCGTGCGCGTAGCCGCCCCGCGGCGCCAGCGCGCGCAGCAACGGCTCGACGCGGCGGAAGGCTTTCCGTTCGCCGCCCACCATCAGGCAGTAGCCTTGTTCGTGGCCGCGAATGCCGCCGCTGGTGCCCACGTCGAGGAAGTGGATGCCGCCTTCTTTCAGGTCTTTCGCCCGCGCTTGCGAGTCACGGTAGAAGGAGTTGCCGCCGTCAAGAACCACGTCGCCGCGGGTCAAGTAGCCTTCGAGCTGGCGCAGGACAGCGCCCACCGGCTCGCCCGCCGGCACCATCAACCAGACGATGCGCGGGCGGCGCAGTTGCTCGGCCAGCTTGCTGAGAGAATTCGCCCCGCGGGCGCCATGCGTCTGAAGCTGCCGCACTTTAGCGGGGCTGCGGTCGTAGACTACGACCTCATGCCCGCGCTTGAGCAGCCGCTCGGCCATAGCGGCGCCCATCCGTCCCAGACCGATAAGCCCCACATGCATCGGGCAACTCCTCGCTTGCTTCTCTAGTATTCGCGCCCGTGTGGCGGCTTCCGACCTCAGCCGCCTTTGCGGGTCAGGCTTTCTTTCAGGTTGCGCAGTTCGTCCGCCAGGCGCTTTTGCCGGAATGCGAGATTCAAAAGGTAGCCGAAGAACAACGCCCAGACCAGGATGTAAGCCAGCAAAAAGTGCTTCAAGCCCACGTCCATTCTTCCGATTTCTCCTAAGCGGCCGCGCGGCGTTCTAGCTCCATTAACTCGGCACGCAGGGCTTCGAGACGAAACCGCAACCGCAGCAGCAGGCTGGCTAGCAGCAGCGCTCCGGTAAACACGCCCAGGATTCCCACCCACATACGGGGGTCGAGGCCGCCGCCGCCGATGATGGGCTCGGGGTGGTTGGTGCGCCACCAGCGGTTGGCCATGTAGACGATGGGCACATCCACGAAGCCGATGATGCCCACCACTGCCGCCAGCAGCGCGCGCCGGTGCGCCTCGCCGACGTAAACCCGCAGCATCAGGTAGCCGACATAAATCAGAAACAGAATCAGCGTGGTGGTGAGCCGCGCGTCCCACGTCCACCATACGCCCCAGACGGGCTTGGCCCACAATGGCCCGGTGAGGAGCACGGCGGCGCAGAACACCACGCCTACCTCAGCGGCCGAAACCGCCAGCCAGTCCCATCTCAACTGTCGCGTGACGAGGTAAGCGATGCTGGCTACAAACACCACGAAAAAGCCGAGAAAGGACACGAAGGCCGAGGGCAGATGAATGTAGAAAATGCGCTGAATGGGCTCGAGCATGGACATACTGGCTTCGATGGGCGCCAGGAGAAAGCTGTAGGCGAAGGCGGCGCTGAGCACTAGGAAGCTCGCGCCCCCCAGCAGCCAGCTCAGGCGATCTGGTCCCGAGTTGTTCAACGCCTCACTCTTCCAGCACGTAGCCGAACAGCATCCAGCACAAGGCGGTGAAGATGATATCAAATCCCGCCAGCGCTTGTAGGGCGAGGGAGGCTTCGCTCATCGGACGCCCGTTGAGCAGCACAGAAGTGGCCTCGACAGCCGCAATCAGCGCCGGCACGGTCAGCGGCAACAACAGCAGCGGCAGCATCAGCTCCTGCAAGCGCGTGTGGGCGCTGACGGCGGAAAACATCGTCCCCAGCGAAGCCAGCCCCCAGGTCCCCAGCACCAGGATGAGCACCAGCCAGCCCGGACGCGCCCATAGTGTCAAGTTGAAAAACACGCCGAACACGGGCACCAGTACCAGCTCCGCCAGGACCAGAAAAAGCACGTTACCCAGCAACTTGCCCAGGTAAATGGCGCCCGGATCAATGGGCGCCAGGCGCAGCCCTCGCAGACAGTCGTTGGCACTCTCGCGTACCAAGGAGCGGTTGAGACCCAGAAGCGCGGAAAAGAAAAAGGCCAGCCAGAGCAAGCCGCCGGCAATGGCTCGCGCTTCCGCCGCCGTGGGCTCGAAGGCAAAGGCGAACGCCACCGACACCGCGAAACCGAACAGCAAAACTGCGGTAAAGACGTCTTTGGTACGCCGTTCGGCGACCAGATCCTTGCGAAAAACCGCGGTGGTAACGCGCCAGGTGGTCAAAGCTCACCCCGCCGCCGATTCCAGCCGCGCTCGCATCTCCGCCTGTCGGTGGGGCCCGTTCGACCCGTCGAAGGTCAGCCGGCCTTTCTCCAGCAGCAGGATACGCGTGGCGGCGGCGAGACTTTCGCTCAATTCGTGCGAGCTCAAGACCACGGTGCGGCCGCTGCGGTGGCAGGCCGCCAGCCAGTGGTGCAGGCGCGTGCGTGTAGGAACGTCGAGGCCGGTGGCGGGCTCGTCCAGCAGCAGCAGGTCGGGCTCGTGCAGCCAGGCGCGCGCCAGTGCCAGGCGTTGCTTCAGGCCGCGCGAGAGGCTGCGCACCAAACTGTGACGCCGGTCTTCAAGCTCCATCTCCGCGAGCACCTGAGCCACGCGCCGGCCCGGGTCCGGCATCCCGAACAGGCGCGCCGTAAAAAGGAGGTTTTCTTCGGCCGTCAGCTCGTCGTAGAGAAAAGTTTCGTGGCCGACGAAACCCAGGCGACGACGGAAAGAAGTATCGAGAGAGCGCGCGCGGCAGCCGTCGTAAAACAGCTCGCCTTCGCTCGGCGCCAGCAGCAGGGCCAGCGTGCGCAATAGTGTTGTTTTGCCGGCCCCATTGCGGCCCAGCACCACCACGAACTCGCCGGGCTCCACCGCCAGCTCGAGGCGGTTCAAAGCGGTGAAGCGGTCGAAATACTTGCTCAGTTGACGCAGAACGAGACGCGGGCTAGTCGTGGGCAGTGGAGCGGGGCTCGCGGGCGGTGGCATGGGTGGCGTCGGGAGCCGGGTGAAACGCGTAGAGATAGTACAGCCCCAGGAGAAGCACAAACAACGTCAGCCCGACAATATACCACTGGGCTTCGTTCACCGGGTGGGAGACGATCTGCACCTGACTTTCGCCTTCCGCCGCGGCTGCGGGGGCGCCCGTGGATTCTTCCGCGGCGGCCAGTGCTTGCGGGTCTACCGTCAAGTGCAGCGCCAGTTCCTTCGGCGGTTTCACGTCCACCGCGTAGACGCGCACGGCCGGCGCCTGAGTCTGCTCGACTTCTCTCAGCCCGGTGCCTTCCACGCGTACGCCTTCTTTGGGAACGGCCAGATGCTGCCGCGGGGCGGATACGCGCAAGGGAAGGCGCAACTCGAACGAAGTCCCGCTCAGGGGGAGCGCATAGCTGATTTGGATTTCCGTCTCGCCAGGCCGCAGGGCGTAGTCAATGGAAAGGACGTTTTTCTCCTGCGTAGGCTGCGGCTGCTGGCGCAGCGGCATGCCGCCGGCGCGCCCGGCCGAAACTTGCAGGTCGCCGACGACGCCGGGCAGGGGGAAGCGGAAACTGCCGCCCTCAGGGGCGTAGGCGCGCGGGGGCTGGCTGCGGTTGGTGAGAGCGTAAAACTCCGTCAAACGCAGATGGTCGCGGTGCGGCTCGAGAAAGATGGTGTGGGCTTCGACGCTGACCTCTTCGGCGCGGGCACCGGTCTCGAAAACCTCGATGTCTACGCTGATGCGGTCACCGCTCGAGAACACCGCCGGGCGGCTGTAGAGCACGCCGCGGAAGGGCACCTGCACCACGAAGCGCTCGCTGGGGTTAGCGTCTACCACGAAGCGGTAGCGCCCCGAGGAGTCGGTTTCCCCCTCGCGGACGGGAACCATCTGCTCGCGCAGGGCGAGCAGGTTTATTTGCACCCCGGCGGTGGGCTGACCGGTTGTTCCGTTCGTCACTTGGCCTGCAATTTCTGCGCCTGACAACGGCGCAGCCAGAATGGACAGAGTAATCAACGAAGCCCCGATCCAAATTAGTGTCGCCCGTTGCTTCATCACACAGCCATCGGGCGCGGCAGCTCGGCTCCGCACGCTCCGCAGAAATGGTTTTCGACCGAATTGTCTCTGCCGCAACGGGCGCAGCGCCCGGGCACAAGTGCAGGGGCCTCCTCGGCCGGCCCGCCGGTTTTCAGCGCCAGTTGGTGGAGCAGGGCCGCCAGCTCTTCCTGATAACGCGCTCTAATGCGCTGGTAGTCTTGGTCCGAGAGCTTGCCCATCCGGTACTCGAGGTGGAGGTCGCGCAGGTTCTCGTACACCACGCTGCGCTTCTCTTCCAGATACTCGCGTTCGCGCTCCAGGGCAGTCTTCACGCGCAGCGGCTCCGGGGTCAGCCAGAAGACGTAGATGAGCGCCGCCAGGGTCAGCGTCGCGCAGGCCAGTACCACCATTCTTTGCCTACTCCTCGAGCCGCTTGATGTCCCGCTCCGCCTGGCTGCGGTACTGCTCGACGATAGCCCCCTCAGCCGCCGTGGCTGGCGCACGCGCCCGCCAGCGACGAGCCACCGTCACCGCCGCCCACAAGCCCAGCCCGAGGACTACAAACGGCATCACCCAGGCGGCGAGATTGAACCCCTCCGCTGGTGGAGCGGCCAGCAGCGCCGGGCCAAATTGATCCACCAGGACCTTGAGCACCTGCTCCTCGCTCAACCCGGCAGCCAGTTTCTCTCGAATGGCGGCGCGCAGCGAAGGCGCCGATGGGCAATTGAGGTGCGGGCAGTTGGTCAGCCCGTAGTGGCACCCGCACTGGCAGATCAGCTTATCGGAAATGCGGGTGAAGGGATCCTTATTCGAGGCCTGCGCGGCGAGTCTCGCCGGCAGCAGCGCCAGCCCTAGAGAAAGCAGCAGCAGGGGGGCGACGAGCTTTTTAGTCGGCCACTTCAAGGGGTTCTTTCTCCGCCAGGGGAACTTTCTTGCGGCGGCGTGCCGGCCGTGCTTGCGGGGCGCGGCTGGGGAACAAGCAAACGAGCGTGCCCAGCACCATCACGGCGCCGCCCAGCCACACCCAGTTGACGAGCGCATTGATGTAAATCTGAATCACGGCCTTGCCGGATTCTTCCGCCATGCCGGCGAACACCAGATAGACGTCTTCGTTCAAGCGCGGGCGAATGGCGACTTCGGTAGTGGGCTGCTGGCTGGCTTTGTAGAAGCGGCGCTCGGGGCGCAGCGTAGTCAGCAGGCGGCTGCCGTGGTAGACCTCGACACGGAGGTGGCTGGAGGTAAAGTTGTCGTTCTCCTGCTGCTCGAGGTCTTTGACGACGAAGCGGTAGCGGCCGGCCGTGACCTCGTCGCCTTGGACCACCTCGGCCTGCTGGTGGATGTTAAAGGCATTGCCGGCAAAGCCGATGAAGACCAGCGCCACGCCAAAGTGAACAATGTAGCCGCCGTAGCGGCGCGTGTTGCGGAGCGTCAATTCGCGCACGGCGCTCGCCCAGCCCTCGCCGCTTTTTTCGCGCAGCACCCGGGCGCCGCGGTAGAACTCGAGCGTGATAGTCCCCACCACGAAGAAGGCGAGGAAGATGGTCATCAAGGCGTAGAGGTTGCGCGCCCCCAGAACGAGGCTGACCATCGCGGCCACGGCTCCGAAAATAAGCGGCCGGGTGAAATTGCGGCGGAGGCTTTCGAGAGAAGTGCGCCGCCAGGCAAATAGCGGCCCCACGCCGGTCAGCAGCAGTAGCAGAATCCCCACCGGCACCTGCACTTTGTTGAAGTAGGGAGCCCCGACGCTGATCTTGACGCCCGTCACCGCTTCGGAGAGCAGCGGGAAGAGCGTCCCCCAGAGCACAGCGAAGCAGGAGGCCAGCAGGATCAAGTTGTTGAACAGAAAACTCGATTCTCGCGACAGCAGCGAATCGAGTTGGTTCTCGCTCTTGAGAAAGTCCAAGCGCTGGAGAAGAAGGAGGCCCGCCCCTAGAAGAGCCAGAGAAAGAAAAACCGCAAAGTAGGGTCCGATGGCCGACTGGGCGAAGGCATGCACGGAACTGAGCACGCCCGAGCGCGTGAGGAAAGTGCCGAACAGGCAGAGGAAGAAGGTGGCGAAGATCAGCACCATGTTCCAGACCTTCATCATCCCGCGCTTCTCCTGCATCATCACCGAGTGCAGGAAGGCCGTGCCCGTGAGCCACGGCAGCAGCGAGGCGTTTTCCACCGGGTCCCAGCCCCAGTAACCGCCCCAGCCGAGCACGGCGTAGGCCCAGCGCCCGCCGAGGAAGACGCCGATGGTGAGGAAGCCCCAGGCGATCATCGTCCAGCGGCGGGTGATGTGAATCCAGAGCTCGCCCTTCGCCCGGATCAGGAGCGCCGAGAGCGCGAAGGCGAACGGCACGGTGAACCCGACAAAGCCCAGATAGAGCATCGGGGGGTGGATGACCATGGCCGGGTGTTGTAGCAGCGGGTTCAGCCCGCCCCCGTCCGTGGGCGCGAAGACTTCGAGTCCCGCCGGCGTGGACGCGGCCAGCAACCGAAAGGGGCTGGCGACAAAGTTGTTGAGAAGGAGAAAGAATCCCAGCACGGTCATCATAGCCGCCACGGCGTAGGGCATCAGGTGGCGATGACTGCGGCGGTTGAGCAGAATTGCCGTCATCGAGAACACTGACAGCAGGCAGCTCCACCACAGGAGCGAGCCTTCCTGACCCGACCACAGGGCGGCGAACTTGAAATAGGCGGGCAGGGCGCGGTTGGAGTGCGAGGCGATGTAGGCCAGGCGAAAGTCATCCCGCTGCAGGAGAACTACCAGGCAGGCGGCGGCCACTACAATCAGGCCGCTTGTGGCCACCGCGGCGCGCTCGGCGCTCTGCTGGAGGAGCGGCTTTTGTTTCCACTCGCCCACCAGGGCCGCGGCGATGGCGTAAAGGCAGAAACAGAAACCCAGCAGGAGAGCAAAACTTCCCAGGGAGTCCATCTAATTGGTGGGCGCGGCGCTCGCCGTGGGCGAGGCCGGCTTGGGTTGAACTCCCGGCGGCAGGGCCTCATACTTCGAGGCGCACTTGGCCTGGACTTGTTCGGCAACGAAAACGTTATCGCGCCCGTAGTGCCCGGTGACGATGGCCTGGGCGTTGTCCACCAACGTGTCGGGAACCGGGTCGCGGCCCACGTAAGTCACCGGCAGCTGGTCGGAGCCTTGATGGATCGCAAAAAGAACCTTGCCTTCCTGGCGGCGAATGGAGCCCGGCAGTACGTCGCCGGCCACCCGCAGCCGCCTGGTGTAGGCTTCTTCGCCCTGGGCGCGCAATTCGGGCAGAGTGACGTAGTAGCTCTTGCTTTCTTGATATCCGCTGATGCCCAACCAGGCGAGCACGCCGACGATAATCAGCGACCCGATGACGAATTTGGTTTTTCCACCGGACACGTTTCAACCCTTTCGGCTCGGCCCGCTTCCAGCATCTGACTATAGCCCGCCGGAGTTAGACTGTCAACGAAGCCCGGCCTGTCCCCGCGGTATGCTTTCTGGCTCCGATCAGGTGTCCGACTTTGCTACCATCACCCGGTGAAACCCGTTGGGGAAGGAGGAAATTGTCATGTCCCTCAAGGGAAAAACCGCATTGATTACCGGCAGTTCTCGCGGCATAGGCCGCGGCATCGCCCTGAAACTGGCTGAGAGCGGCGCGAAAGTAGCGGTGCACTACTACCAGAAGGAAGCCTCGGCCAAAGATACGCTGGCGAAAGTCCGCCAGCGCGGCTCCGACGGGTTCATCGTTCAGGCAGACGTGTCTCGCCCCGACGACATCCGGGCAATGTTTGAACGGGTAAAGAAGGAGTTCGGGCACCTCGATATTTTCATCAGCAACGCCCGCACCGAACTCCCAACCTTCTATCGCAAGCCGCTGGACATCGGCCTTGACCAGTGGGACCTGGCGCAGGACTCCCAGGCCAAGGCTTTTCTTGTGGGGGTGCGCGAGGCCGTGCCCTTGATGCCCAAGGGGGGACGGATAATCGCTATTACCTACGCGCCGGGCGGCCGTTTAGGAAGCTGGCAGTCGTGGGTGGCTATGGGGTCGGCCAAAGCGGCGCTCGAATCCCTCTGCCGCTACTTCGCCGTCGCCTTGGCTCTGCGTGGCATTACCGTTAACGCCATCAGCCCGGGCCTGACCGAAGACAGCGTGTTTAACGGCCTGCCGCCGGAGGTACGGGACCGCACCCGCGCCTGGCACGCCAGCGGCTGGACACCGATGGGGCGCATGGGCACGCCGGCCGATATCGGAAATGTTGTCGCTCTTTTCTGCTCTGAAGAAGCCGCCTGGATTACTGGCCAGGTGGTTTATGCCGACGGCGGGGCCTCGTTGGTGGATACCCTGTTCCCGCTCGAAATCCAGCAAGCCTAGCTAGAATTCATCTTCTTCGGGCTCGGGCTTCTTCCATTTACGGGTTTTGAACGTGATTGCAAAGCCGCGGTGCTTGAGCTCGGCCAGAAGGGCGCGGCGAACCGGTGTGGGCAGCGCCTCGGGCGGGTACACACCCGGAAGGTCGCGGGGCAAATGCTTCACGAAGAGGGCGGCGACCTGCGCCGTCGAATAGGCAATCGGAGTCATGTAGAGCCCCTTCAGCCGGATCTGATAGAGGCTGGGAACGAGGCAGTCCCAGCGCAGCTCGAGCGGCTCGCCCGCCTTGATCCCGCGCACCACTACTGCTACCCCGAAGCGCGCGTTGGTCAGTAGCCTGCGGCGGATGAGTCGCGCCACCTGTCGCGGAGTCAGCGTGGGCGGAAAGCGCCCCCGGACCAGCCCGGCCGAGCGCCACAGTTTGCCCAGCCCGTACCAGCGCCGCAGGCGGTCAATCTCGTTGCCGCCAATCTTCACATCCATTTCTCGCATGGGGATGAAATGCGGCAGCGTGCCTACTTCGTCCTGCGCGGCGAGTACCACCCGCGAACGGCCAATGGGGGAGGGGAAGCGGAACCACTCCGGCTCGCTGAACCGCCGCGCCAGGCGGAAGCGGCCCCGGCGGTAGACGCGCGGGCGCGAGGTGGCTTCATCAAAGGCGATTTCGTGCGACCAGGTAGAGACTGGGTCCTGGCTCTCGACACTTTCGTAGAGGCGGACATGCACCTGCTCGACCTCCTCCAGCAAACCGGCGCTCCGCGCCACCAGCAGGTTGGTCAGGCCGGGCGCGACTCCGGCGTTGATTACCGCTACGCGGCGCTTCTCGCGGAAACGGCGGTCGTAGCGAAGCTGCTCGGCCTTGAAGGGGTTGCGGCCCAAGTGCGTCGCCATATCGAGGTAATGGGCTCGCAGGTGCAAGGCAGCGCGCAGGACGGTTTCGTTGGAGTTGGCCGGGGCCGCGTTGACCAGCAGGTGGCAGCTTCGCCCGGCGCGGACAATGGCGCGCAGGTTGCGGGCATTGACCTTTTGCAGGGGCAGGGCCGGGTCGAGGAACCTCCGGGCGCGCTCAGGGTTGCGGTCGCCGCACCAGACCGTGTGCCCCTGCCGGGCCAGCAACTTGGCCAGCAGAGCACCCACGGCTCCTGCGCCCAGCACAAAGATGCGCATAGGCGAGGGACTCTAGTCGCTCCGCGGGAAAAGGACAAGGCAAGCCGCGGCGGGGTCTGTGCTAGAGTGGCTTAGTCGGCCATGATTGACTTACACACCCACTCGACGGCCTCCGACGGGACGCTTACGCCAGAGGCCCTGGTTGACCTGGCGGCTGAAAAAAGCCTCACCGCCATTGCCCTGACCGACCACGATACCGTCGCAGGCATCGAGCCAGCCACCGCCCGCGGCCAGCTCAAAGGCGTCCATGTGGTGCCGGGGCTCGAAATCTCTGTCCGCTCGCTCGCCGGTGCGATGCACATCTTGGGGTACTACGTCCGCGTGGAGGACTTGAAGCTCCAGACGCATCTGGCTGCGTGGTGTGCTGCGCGCCAGGAGCGCGCCCAGCGAATGGTGGCGCGGCTCAATGAATTGGGCTATGGGATTTCCTACGCGAGTGTGCAGGCGCGGGCAGGCAGCGACTCGATTGGCCGGCCGCATGTGGCGCGGGCACTGATGGAAACCGGAGCGGTGCGCAGCGTGGCCGAGGCTTTTGAGCGCTACCTGCGCCGAGGGAGGCCCGCTTTTGTCCCGCGAGAGATGCCCGAGCCGAAAGAGGGAATTGGGGCCATCAAAGCGGCGGGGGGCGTTGCGGTTCTGGCGCATCCCTCGACCCTGGGCCTCAAAGGCGAGGAACTAGCCGCGTTGGTGAAAGACCTCAAGGACTGCGGCCTGGACGGTATGGAAGTCCATTGGAGCGGCCATAGCGCCAGCCAGCGCGCGGTCTTTGCCCAGTTGGCGCAACACTTGTCTTTGCTCGAGACCGGCGGCTCTGATTTCCACGGCGACAACAAACCCGGTATTCAGTTGGGCACCGGACGGCGTGGCAATGTCCGCGTGCCCGACTCAGTGCTGGAAAAGCTGCGCGAGTGCGCCGCCGTGCAGGCCGCCTAGCCTCTCTCGAGGCTTGCTTGACAGCCTACGACGGCTCTCCTACTGTTTGAGAGTTTATTCGGAAGGATTGAGGATGCGCTGGAGTCAACTGTTCATCCCCACGCTGCGCGAAGACCCGGCTGACGCCGAGGTGGCCAGCCACAAGCTGCTGGTGCGCGCCGGCTACGTTCGCCAGCTCGCCGCCGGCATCTATTCCTATCTCTACCTCGGCCAGCGCTCCGCTCTCAAAATCATTCAGATTCTGCGCGAGGAGATGAATCGCATCGGCGGCCAGGAGGTCTACCTGCCCGCTTTGCACCCCGCTGAGCTGTGGAAGGAAACCGGACGCTGGGAGCAGATGGCCGGCATTCTCTTCCGCTTCCAAGACCACGGCGAGCGCGACGTCTTGCTCGGGCCGACGCACGAAGAAGTGGTGACCCACATCGCCCGCAGTGAGTTGCGCAGCTACCGACAGTTGCCGCAAATCTGGTACCAGATTCAGGTCAAGTTTCGCGACGAAGCCCGGCCGAAATCGGGCCTGATGCGGCTGCGGCAGTTCATTATGAAGGACTCCTACACCTTCGACCTCGACGAAGCCGGGCTCGACATCAGCTACCAGAAGCACTACGAAGCTTATTGCCGGATTTTTTCGCGCTGCGGGTTGCGCTACCAGGTGGTGGAGGCGCACTCCGGCGCCATGGGGGGCTGGCAGTCGCACGAATTTATGGTTGTCTCGCCAGCGGGCGAAGACCGCATTGTGGTCTGCACGCCGGAGTGCGGTTATGCCGCCAACCTGGAAAAAGCCCGCGCGGGCGTGGCCCCCGTGAATGATCTCGAAGGAGAGAAGAAGCCGGAAATCTTTTCCACGCCGAACGTGCGCACTATCGAGGAGTTGGTGAACTTCGCCGGCGTCGCCGCGCCTCACTTGATGAAGAGCGTCGCCTATGCCATTCCTCCTCCGGCAGGCTCCGAGGAAAAGAAAAGCGCCGCGGGGCCGCCGTTGGTCCTGGTGCTGGTGCGTGGCGATCACGAGGTGAACGAAGCCAAATTGGGCGAGGCTCTGGGTGGAGCGGCGTTTCGGCCGGCGCATCCGGAAGAAATTCGCCAAGCCTTCGGCGCCGATCCGGGCTCTCTGGGCCCGGTAGGCCTCAAAGGCGTGCGGGTGATTGTGGACGCCGCTTTGCGCGGGCGGCGCAACCTCATCACCGGCGCTAACCGCGACCATCACCACATGCGCTTTGTCACGCCCGAGCGGGACTTCACCGGCGAGTACCGCGACGTCCGCCAGGTGGCCGATGGCGACCCCTGCGAGCGCTGCGGGCGTCCGCTGAAGGTGGCCGCCGCCATCGAGCTGGGCCACATTTTCAAACTGGGCCAGCGCTATGCCGAATCCATGGGAGCGCGTGTGCTCGACCGCGAGGGGCGAGAGGTCGTGCCCATCATGGGGTCCTATGGGATTGGCGTGGAGCGCATCCTGACAGCGGCCGTCGAGCAAAACCACGACGTGAACGGGATGAAGCTGCCCCGTAGCATCGCTCCGTTCGACGTGGTCCTGACTCCGGTCAACCTCAACGAAGCTCCCGCCCGTGAGACTGCCGAGCGTTTGTACCGCGACCTCGACGAAAAGGGCGTCGAGGTGCTCTACGACGACCGCGATGAGCGCCCCGGGGTTAAGTTCAAGGACGCCGACCTCATCGGCGTGCCCTTCCGCCTGACCATCGGCCGGAAAGTGGGGGAAGGCTTGGTTGAAATCAGCCAGCGCTCGACAGGGGAGCGCACAGATGCTAAGATTTCTGAGGCTGTGAGCCTGCTGAAGAGCCGTTATCTTGACTAGGAAGCGTTCGTCCCCCAGGAGGCCTGCTATGAAGGAGCGCGGTGGAAGCAAGCTGAAGACCCTGATCGCGTTAGTGGCCATTGCGGCTGTCCTCATCGGCGTGGTTCGTATCGTCCCTGTCTATGTGGACGCCTACAACTACGAGGATTCGATACGCACCCAGGCCAAGATGTACAGCGTGGACCGGAAACCCTTGGACAAGGTCCGCGAGGAGCTGTATCAGAAAGCGCAGGAACTGAAGCTCCCCATCACCCGCGAGCAGATTCAGGTTTCCAACGCCCCCGGCGGCATCGCCATCCACTCCAGCTTCGCTGTACCGGTCAATCTGATCGTCTATCAGCACACGTTGAGATTCGACTTCAGCGCCGATACCCACAGCGCCTACTAGCTCGGAAGAGGCCAGCGAAAGACCACTGTGTCGGTTCGCATTCGGATTCCCCAGGGATTTTGGACTCGGCCGTTCGTGCGCGCCTTTCTGGTGGCCGTGGTGGCGCTGGCCCTCCTGGGCGTGGCCGTCTTTGCCTACACCTGGCACCACTTTGCTCGCCTGATTGACAGCCGGCTGAGCGGCGAAATCTTCGAACGCACCTCCCAAGTTTTCGCGGCTCCTGAACTGCTCTCGGTGGGCGACTCTCTTTCCCGGGACGAGTTGCTGGCCCGCCTTCGCCACTACGGCTACAGCGGCCCCGACGAGGAGCCCTCGGAGTTCGGCCGCTTTCGGCTCACTCAGCGGGGATTGGAAATCCTTCCCGGCTCCCTCTCTCAAGTGGGAGCGAACGAATCGGTTCGGCTGGAATGGGAGCGAGGTCGCCTCGCCCGCATCATCTCTTTGCGCGACAGCAGCCCCCGTGACTCCTGCTGGGTGGACCCGGCGCTGGTCACCAATCTGTTCGACCAGCACCGCGCCAAGCGCCGCTTAGTGCGCTACGAGGATATTCCTCCCGACTTGATTCAGGCCTTGCTGGCGGCCGAAGACCGCCGCTTCTTCAGCCACCCGGGCATCTCTTTTTGGGATGGCTTACGGGCCTTGTGGATTGACCTGCGCCGCGGCGCCCCTGTGCAAGGGGCCAGCACGCTGACCATGCAGTTGGCGCGCAGCTTCTTCCTCACTCCCGGCCGCACGTTGGAACGCAAAGCCGCCGAAGCCTTGATTGCCTTGCAGCTCGAACAGCGCTTCAACAAGGAAAAAATCCTCGAGCTCTATGCCAATGAGATTTACCTCGGTCATCGCGGCAGCTTCAGTATTCTCGGTTTTGGCGAGGGCGCGGAGGCTTACTTCAACAAAGACATCTCACGGCTGAGCCTGCCCGAGGCGGCCTTTCTGGCGGGAGTAATCCGGGGCCCCAACCGCTACAACCCCTATCGCAACCCCGAGCGCGCCAAAGAACGGCGCGATTACATACTGGATGCCATGGTCAAAACCGGCGCTCTCACCTCCGAGCGGGCCGAGGCCGCCAAGCGCGAGCCCCTCGTCGTGGCGGCCGCCGACCTCGATGCCGGCGAGGCGCCCCATTTTGTTGACCTGGTGCGCGATCGGTTGCTGGGCCGCTACTCCGAGGAGGAGCTGGTGTCCGGCAGCTATCGCATCAACACCACGCTCGCTGTGGATTTGCAGAAGACCGCCGCCCAGGCTGTGAAGGAAGCCCTTCCCGAGGTAGACGCCCGCATCGCGGAGCGGTACCGCAAACGCCGCGAAAAACCTCCGGCCGTGCAGGTGGCGCTGGTAGCGCTCGACCCGCACAGCGGCCAAGTCAAGGCCCTGGTGGGCGGCCGCGACTACGGTACCAGCCAAATGAACCGCTCGGTCGCCTTCCGCCAGCCCGGCTCGGGCTTCAAGCCTTTCGTTTTTGCCGCCGCCTTCAACGAGGCGCTGGAGCTCCCCGAGCAACCTATCACCCCCATCACTACCGTTGTCGACGAGCCTACCGTCTTCCAGTTCGAGGGCCAGCAGTACGAGCCCTCCAACTACGGCGAGAAGTTTTACGGCGTGGTGACCGTCCGTGATGCCCTCATCCATTCCCTCAACGTCGCCACGGTCAAGGTGGCGGAGATGACCGGCTACGATCGCGTGGCGGCTCTGGCGACCGCCGCCGGACTCAACCCTCGCCTGCGGGCCACGCCGGCGATTTCACTGGGGGCCTATGACTCGACCCCGCTCGAGGTCGCCGGGGCTTACACCATCTTTGCCAACGCCGGCGAGCGGGTTGAGCCTTTCTTCATCTCCAGTGTGCAGGACTCCGCCGGACGTCCCCTCTGGCAGCAATCCATCCGCCCGCAGCCCGTGCTCGACCCCCGGGTCGCCTATCTGGTCGTGGACATGATGCAGGACACTATCAATCGTGGCACCGGCGCCGGGGTGCGCGCCCGCGGGTTCTCGGCTCCCGCCGCCGGCAAGACCGGAACTTCTCGCGACGGCTGGTTCATCGGCTTTACCTCCAATTTGCTCTGCGTCGTTTGGGTCGGCTTTGACGACGGCCGCGACCTGGGTCTCTCGGGCGCCATGGCCGCTCTGCCCATCTGGACGGCGTTTATGAAGCGGGCCGTCGCCTTGCCCGCCTACCAGAATGTGGAAGAGTTCGTCATGCCAGACGGCATCGTGCAAGTCCAAATCGACCCGGAAACTCTGGCCGTGGCCGTCCCGGAATGCCCCGAGGTCAGAACCGAGAAGTTCCTTCTCGGCACCGAGCCGCATGAGCTTTGCCCCAAGCACAGGCCATCGGGCTTCCGCACCGTTACCCGGACGCTGCTGCGGGCCATCGGCATCGGCCGGGGAGACAATCGAGCTCCGGAGACGCCGAAGGAACCGGAGCAGCCTCCCGCCGCCGATCCTCCGCCACCCGTGGCTTCGCCGCCGCCCGCGCCCGGCCTCGGGCCTCAGCCGCAGGCGGGCAGCATGTTGGGCAAGGCCGCCACCGTGCTCAGCCGCCCCGCTGCCGGCCCCTCGTCGGGCCAAACGCGCAAGAAACCCGCGCCCAAACCGGCGCCTCCGCCATAGCGTTGTTTGTCATGAACGTCATTCGTCCTCTGTCGGCCTTTTTTCTGAGCGGCGTTGTGTGGCTTGGCGCCCAGGAAGCTCCGCTTCTCTCTGTGCTGCCGCGGGCCGAGGAGGTTCGGCAGCGGGAATTGCGCGCTGACTTGCAGATGATTCGCAAGAACTACGGCCAGGCCATCGAGCTCTACCAGCAAGCGCTGCGCTTTTCTCCCGAAAATGCCGTTCTGTTAAACAAGATCGGCATCGCCTACCACCAGTCGGCGCAGCTTGCCGAGGCCCAGAAATACTACGAGCACGCCACTCGCGCCCAGCCCGCCTATGCTCAGGCGTGGAACAACCTGGGAACCGTGTACTATGCGCGCAAGAATTACCGGCGCGCCATCCGCCACTACGAGCGCGCCTTGAAAGAAGACCCCACCCAGGCCGCCGTCCACGGCAACCTGGGCACGGCGCTGTTTGCTCGCCGGCAATACGCTCGCGCCTTGGCGGAGTTCCAGCAGGCCCTGCTCTTGAATCCCGAGATCTTCCAGCAGCGGAGCCCGTTCGGGGTGCTGATGCAGGACTATTCAGTGAAAGATCGCGCCCGCTTCCACTACTTGTTGGCCAAGAGCTTGGCCTCTCTGGGCCGCGTGGAGCGGGCCCTGTTTTACCTGCGGCGCGCGCGCGAAGACGGTTATGCCATCAAAGAGGCGCAGGGTGATGCGGCCTTCGACCTGGTGCGCGAAGACCGCCGCTTTCAGGAGTTGTTTCAGCCTCCGCCTGCGGCGAGCCGACCGTGACGGTTCATCACCGCTCCCGAGGCGACCGCGGCCTTCTGCTATAATGCCTGACAGGATGGCGTTTGGGAGCCCACGAGTCCGCCTTCTCTGTGCTGTCTTCTGGCTGTTCCTAGCCTCGCCCGTGCCGGCGGCGGCCGCCCGGGTCTTGGTGGTTCCCTTTGAGGGCGCAACCTCAGCCCCCGAGCTAGAATGGCTCGCGGAGAGTTTTGTCGAGACTCTGAGCGCCGACCTGGCTCCCTACGGGCACAGGGTGGTGACGCGGGAAGAACGTCTGGCCCTTCTCGCCCGCCACGGGCTGCCGGCCACCCTTCCTCTCACACGCGCGAGTTGGATTCGCTTGGGAGAAGTGGCAGAAGCCGATTGGGTAGTTTGGGGCAGTTATACGGTGGCAGACGGCCAGTTGCGCGCCTCGGCTCAGGCGCTTGATCTGCGCAGTTTACGCCTTTCCCCTTGGGCGGAGGAATCCGGTCCCTTGGCGAGTTTGCTGGAGGTTCAGGGCCAGTTGGCCTGGAATGTGGAACGTCGCCTCGACCCCAACCTCGTGCTGCCTCGCGAAACTTTTCTCGAACGGCTCCCCCCTGTGCCCCCCAGCGCCTTCGAGAGCTACGTCCGCGGCCTGCTGGCCTTGAACCGCGAGCAGCAACGCCGCTACTTTCTGCAATCCACCCACCTGGCCCCGGCCTATTCCGCGCCTGCCTTCCGCCTGGGCCAACTGTACTTCGAGGACGCGAGTTATCCCACCGCCGCTGCTTGGTTCAGCCGCGTGGCCGCCGATGATCCTTCCGCGCCAGAGGCCGGCTTCTATCTTTCTCTCTGCCATTTCTACTCGGGCGCCTACGCCCGCGCCCGTGAGACGCTGGCTGCCGTTGCCGAGCGCCTTCGGGTGCCCGCCCTGTGGAACAATCTGGGTGTGTTTGCGTCCCGGCAAGGGGAAAACGAGTCGGCGGTGCGCTACTTCGAGCGCGCCCTCGAAACTCAGCCCGACCATGCCGACGCCCTCTTCAATCTCGGCCTGCATTACAGCCGTTGGCGCCGCTGGCAGGAGGCTGTGCGCGCCTTCAGCCGCACCCTGGAGCTGAATCCTGACGACTCCCGGGCACATCTGTTTCTTGCCCACGCCCTCACCCGTCTCGGGCGTAAAGCGGAAGCCGGGCAGGAAAAAGAACGGGCTGGACCGCTGAAGGGAAGTAGTGCCGACCCCTTGGAATCGGGCGTAGACCGCCTCGAACAGCACTTCAGCTCGGATTGGCACCGGCCCACCGTCGCTCCCGCGGGCCATCTCCCCGCGGCGCGGGCGCAAGAGGGAAGTGTCGAATGAGAAAGTTCCTCCCTCTCTTTGCGGTCGGCGCTTTTCTTCTGTCGGCCTCTACCGCGGCTGCGGGCACCGTGGTGGAAATCCGCCTCCAGGATGAGATCGTTCATTCAATTACCGCGGAATACCTGGTGGACGGCATCGAGCACGCCGAAAAAATCAACGCCGACGCGGTTCTCATTTGGCTGCACACACCCGGCGGCTTGGAAACTTCTATGCGGGAGATGGTGGATCGCATCACAGCCTCCAAAGTCCCGGTGATTGTTTACGTGGCTCCCACCGGCAGCCGCGCCGCCTCCGCCGGGTTTTTCATTCTGCTGGCGGCGGACGTGGCGGTGATGGCTTCGGGGACGACCACGGGCGCTTCTTCTCCCGTGGCTTTCGGCGGCGGGCAGATCGACGAAACCCTGCGCAAGAAAATCACCAACGACGCCGCGGCCTATCTGCGCAGCTTCGCTTCCAAGCGCCACCGCAACCCGGAAGTGGCGCAACTGGCTGTCACCGAAGCCAAGTCCTTCACCGAACAGGAAGCCCTGGAAGCCAAACTCATTGATGCCGTTTACGAGTCGCGCGAGCAAATCTTCGAGCAGTTTCGCGGCCGGGCCATCTTGCGCTTCGACGGTCGCACCCAAACGCTTGCCCTGGCCGACGTGCGCGTGGAACCGTGGGAGATGACGCAGCGGCAACGCTTCCTGAGCCGCCTGGTGGACCCCAACATCGCTTTCCTGCTGCTGGTCTTCGGCATCCTCGGCCTGTACATCGAATTCAATCATCCGGGCTTTATTCTCGCGGGCGTAACGGGTGGGATTTGCTTGGTTTTGGCCTTGTTTGCCCTACATTTGCTGCCGGTCAACTACGCCGCCGTCTTGCTGATTGTCCTCTCCGTGGCGCTTTTCATCCTGGAGGCCTTTTACGCTAGCCACGGGGTTCTGGCCGCCGGCGGCATCGTGGCTATGGTTCTGGGAGCGATGATGCTGATTGAGTCGCCCCCCATCCCGGAATTGCAGGTGCGCTGGCAACTGGCGCTGGCGGTAGCCGTTCCCTTCGCCGTCATAACGGTTCTGCTCCTGCGGCTGGTCTTGCGTTCGCGCAAATGGCGGGCGGGCGTCGGCCAGGGGTCCCTGCTGGGAGCGCGCGGCGAAGTCCGCCAGGAAATTCCCGAGGGGCGCAAGGGCCTGGTTTTTGTCAGCGGGGAGTTGTGGACAGCCACCGCGGCGCGCCCGCTCCGTCTGGGAGAGAGTGTACGCGTAGTGGGAGTGAACGGTTTGGTCTTGCACGTCGAACCCGTCGAGGGCACGGCCGCGACTCTCGTGAGCCCTCAAAAGGAGTAACCATGCCGGTACTGGTTGGGTTGGTGATTCTCATCGTCTGGGTCTTGAACTGCCTGAAGATTATGAACGAATGGGAACGGGGCGTCATCTTGCGTTTGGGTAAATTGCGCCCCCACCCGCTCGGCCCCGGCCTGGTGTGGATCTGGTGGCCCATCGACCGCCTGCTGCGCCTGTCCCTGCGCATTGTCACGTTGGACGTGCCGCCGCAGGACATCATCACCCGCGATAACGTAACCGTGCGTGTCAACGCCGTTACCTATTTTAAGGTCGTTGACCCGAACCGCGCCGTGGTCACCATTGAAAACTACCTCTACGCCACCTCGCAGCTCGCTCAACTCGCCCTGCGCGACGTGCTCGGCCAGGTGGAGCTCGACGACCTGCTCGCCCACCGGGAAAAGGTCAACGCCCGTTTGCAGGAAATCCTCGACGAGCAGACCGACCCTTGGGGCATCAAGGTCACCATGGTTCAGGTTAAGGCGGTGGACCTGCCCGAAGAGATGAAGCGCGCCATCGCCAAGCAGGCCGAAGCGGAACGCGAGCGCCGCGCCAAGATCATCCACGCCGAGGGCGAACAGCAGGCCTCTCAACGCCTCGCCGACGCCGCCCACACCCTGGCCACCGAGCCCATTTCTGTCCAGCTCCGCTACCTGCAAACCCTCACCGAGATCGGGGTCGAGCGCAACACCACCATCGTGTTTCCGATTCCGGTGGACATACTGAGAGGCTGGCTGAAGCCGCCCGAGGGGAAGTAGGAGGGAAGGAGGAAGAATGACGAAAGAAAAGGGCGACCACTCCGACGTGGTACTGGGACCGCGCCACTTGCTCGGAGTTTTCTTCCTAGTGGTATTGTTGTGCGCGATTTTCTTCACCCTGGGCTATGTTCTCGGCCGCACCCAGGCTGTTCCGCAAAAAGCTCTCGTCTCACCGCCCAAAGCGCCGACCGCCGGGGCCTCAAATCCTTCTACCGACCTGACCTTCTACGAGCACGTGGAGGGCAAGCCAGCGCCGGGAAATCTGCCGGCCCAACCCGAGAAACAACCTCCGCCCGTAAGCGCCACTGCGGCCAAAGGAGAGCCGATTTACTTGCAGGTCGCGGCCGTCACCCAGGAAGCGGAAGCCAAGCGGCTGGCGCAGCGCCTGCTTGAGCTGGGTTTCCCCTCCGTCATTCGTCCGCCGCGTGATGATCGTTTCTTCCGTGTGCAAGTGGGCCCCTTTGAATCCTCCGAGCTGGCCGACGCCGCCCAGCGGCGCCTGGAAGCCCAGGGCTTCCGGGCTATCGTCCGGCGCTGACGCTTTGCTCTCGCCCACCCGCCACCCCAGCCTGTGCGCGTTGCTTACCGGCCTCCTCCTCATCTTGTGTTTTCCGCACGCCCAGCTCACGCTGCTGGGCTGGGTGGCTCTCACCCCGCTGGTGGCGACCCTCACCATTCCGCGCTCGCGCCTGCGTTGTTTCTGGCTCGGCTACCTCGCCGGCTTGGTTTTTTTTGCTGGCACCTGCGCCTGGATTTACGACGTCATGCGCATCTACGGCCATCTCCCGGCTTTGGCCGCCGCGGGCGTGCTGGTGCTATTTGTAGTGGCGTTCGCTCTGTTTCTAGGTTTTTTTTCTCTGCTGATGGGCGAGTTGGCACGCCGCTGGCAAATTCTCGCTCTGGTGCTGGCGCCCTTCCTCTGGGTCGCGGCCGAGTGGCTGCGCACCTACATCTTTTTTGGCGGCTTTCCCTGGAACCTTCTCGGCTATGCCGTGGCGCCGCACATCGGCTGGGTTCAGCCCGCCGCCTACACCGGCGTGTATGGCATTTCTTTCCTGCTGGCCTCCGGGAACGCACTGCTCGCCGCGTACTGGCTGGCGCCGACGCGCGCGCGCGGATTCGCCCTGCTTTTGGCGGCCTTAGCCCTGTTTTCGGCGCAATTGTGGGCCTGGCAGCTGTCTCCGGTTCCGACCACCAACACCGCCGTGCTGGTGCAAACCAATCTTCCCCAACAAGAGACTTTCGACCCGCGCTGGATCGAGCACAACCGGCAAGAAATCGCGCAACTCGAAGAACTGACCCGCGAAACCGCCCGCCAGCCCCGCCTTTGGCGGGGCCAGCAGTCCGCGCCCACCCTCATCGTCTGGCCCGAGCTTCCGGTCTCCATCTATTTCCACCACGACCCCGCCATGCGTGGCCAGCTTCTCCAGTTGGCGCAAGCCACCCGCAGCGATTTTCTGGTGGGAATCATTGATTACCGCCCGGGGCCCGACGGCAAGCCCTACGTCTACAACAGCGCCGCTCTCATCTCCTCCGCCGGAGGCTTCGTCGGCCAGTATGATAAAATTCACCTGGTCCCTTTCGGCGAGTACTTGCCGTGGGCGGGCTGGCTGAAGTTTCTCGGCGGGATGGTCAGAGAAGTGAGCGATTTCCACCCGGGCCGCGAAGCGGCGGTGATGCCGGTGGGCTCGCCCCGAGGGCTCGCCCCGAGCGGGCAGGGCAGGCTGACCGTCATCATCTGCTATGAGGCCATCTTTCCCGGCCTGGTGCGCACCGCGGTGGCCCGCGGCGCCGAGGTGGTGGTGAACATCTCGAACGACGGCTGGTTCGGCCGCTCGGCCGCTCCGGCGCAGCACCTGAACATGGCCCGGCTGCGCGCCGTGGAGACGCGGCGGTTTCTGCTGCGCGCCACCAACACAGGCTTCACCGCCGTTGTCGACCCTTACGGGCGCATCGTGGCGCAGGCGAAGCCCTACGAGCGCACCGCGCTGGTGGCCGGGTTCGACTTCAGCCGCCAGCAGAGCTTTTACGCGCGCAACGGCGACTGGTTCCCGGCGCTCTGCGCGCTGGTGACCGTAGCCGCCTGCGCCCGCAAGTTTTGGCTGGAGGCCGTGGAGGCTTGAGCGATGGAGACTCGCGAAGAACTGGAACGAGAGTTTAACGAGATGCGGCGCCGCGCCGACGAGTTGCGGAGCTATCTTTGACCTTCCCCGCCTCGAAACCGAGCTCGCCGCCCTCGATAAGAAAATCCATCAGCCCGACCTCTGGAACCAGCCGGAGATCGCCCAGAAGCTCCTCCAGCAGCGCAAGCACCTGGAGCGCCAGAGCGAGACCGCCCAGTCCCTCACCCGCCACCTGGGCGACCTGACGGCGCTGGTGGAGCTGGCTCACGAAGGCGAGCCGGTCGAGAAAGACCTGCGCGCCGCGCTCGACCTCCTGCGCCGCGACCTGGACGAGGCGGAAACCGAAACTCTCCTCTTTGGCCCCCACGACCACCGCAACGCCATCGTCACCATTCACCCCGGCGCCGGCGGCGTCGAATCGCAGGACTGGGCGGAAATGCTGCTGCGCATGTACCTGCGCTGGGCGGAGCGCAAAGGCTTGGCCGCCTCCATCACCGACATTCAGCCGGGCGAGGAAGCGGGCCTCAAGTCGGTCACCTTCACCGTGCAGGGCGAGAGCGCCTTCGGCCTGCTGCTCTCCGAGATTGGCGTGCATCGCCTGGTGCGCATTTCGCCCTTCGACGCCAACGCGCGCCGCCACACCTCCTTCGCCTCCGTGTTCGTCACCCTGGAAGTGGACGACCGCATCGAGGTCACCATCCGCGACGAAGACCTGCGCATAGACACCTACCGCTCCAGCGGCCACGGCGGCCAGCACGTCAACGTCACCGACTCGGCCGTGCGCATCACCCACCTGCCCACCAACATCGTCGCCCAGTGCCAGAACGAACGCTCCCAGCACAAGAACCGCGAAGTGGCTATGAAAATCCTGCGCTCGCGCCTCTACCAGCACGAGCTGCAAAAGCGGATGGATGCCGCGCGCAAGCTCGAGGACACCAAAGCCGACATCAGCTTCGGCAGCCAGATCCGCTCCTATGTCCTGCACCCCTACCAACTGGTGAAAGACCACCGCACCAAGCTGGAGACCGGGAACGTGAATGCGGTCCTCGACGGCGAGCTCGCCCCGTTCATCCGTGCCTATTTGGTCGCCCGCCGCCAGGGACTGGTGCCCCCGCCCTATCCGATGGACGAGGCCACCGGCGGCGCCGCCTAGACGTTGGCCGCGACGAAAAATGGAGCAAAGCCAGCCGTGTCAACTCGATGATGACAAGGTGTTCGCCTGGGCCGCTGGAGATATCCGTTGAGAGGCACTTCTCCCGAGTAATATCCTAGTGTGCTTTTTGGGTGGCGACCTAACCCGTCGCTCCAGCGGACTCGTACCCTGCGGTCCGCGGGGTTGCTCGCCGCTCAGCATTGGGAACGCTGGGCGGCTATGTTGCCGCAAGGATCCAGAGAGGGAACCGCAACAGGAGGCAATATGCCTATCTTCTCTAGACTATTCGGTAGCTCGCAAGAACGTGAAATCAAAAAGCTTTTCCATGAAACACACAAGCGGGTGGAGAAAGAATACAAACCGCTGGGGGAAGTTGGTCGGGCAATAATCCAAGCATCTACCAATTGCTGTGATTCGGTTAAAGAAATAATTAATGCGCCTACAGAAAAAGAACGATTGCAGCAGGAGATTTTTATATTTTATGAGTTCATTTATTTCTATATGCATTTGACGACGCGACACGCCTTCGTCCAACTGCCAGAGCCACAAATACGAAAGCTCCAAGGTTACCTTGGCCCATTAATATCCTCAGTAGCGATAGACTCGTATTTCGCCCATTGGCCAGATGATCTCAAACAGAAGATGACTGGCGAGTTTTACGACAAGTTGAATGAGGCGGAATTGGAATATACAGAATGCACGCAATTTGATTCGTCAGGGCAAGGCGAGCAGCGACTCACCCCAAAACTACAAGCTCTGTTTACGAAGCTAGCTTCAAATGTTGCAAATCTATGTGGTCACGAAGAAAAAGATATAGGAGTCATAATGCCCGTTGCCCAAGTAGCGATCAACGAATGGAAGAAGATGGCGCTCGACAATCTTATGGCGGAGGTTCAAAAGGTAAGTTATTCACCAATTAGGGAAACAGGAACCCCGACCCCTGTTCCGCGCTGGAATCTGCTTGTCATGGCTTATCCGGTGAGCGCCCTAATCTGGGCATGGGCCAAATCTGGTAGTTTATTTTTTGCTTGGCTGTACGGAATAGGCAACCTTGGATATCTGTTGTTTGCACTCACGGTCTATCCCGGGCACTTCCGGCTCATGGGGCTTCAGAACAGGAAACAGGTGTTTGCAGTGGGATTCATCGCCTGGGTTTCAAGTGTCATTTTCTCTTATCTAGCAATGAAGTGAGCAGCTCGCCTTGACAGATCAAATTGTGGCACTACCCCGCGCCGCTGTTCATTGACCATCGCGGACCCTTCTGTTAGATTTTTTGTTTCCGCTTGCGCGCCCCGACTGTCCGAGCGCGCGCTTCAGCAGGAGGCGTAGTCATGGCCGCTCCGAAAGTCTACAAAAACTTCATCAACGG
>JBOGNW010000245.1:0-7802 GCA_050747425.1 Candidatus Acidiferrales bacterium | reverse complement strand
GAAGGGAGCGAGCGCAGCGAGTCGAAGGGAGCGCAGTCGAAGGGTGCCCTCCCGCTTTTTCCCCAATCGTGCCCGGGGGCAATTTTTCCCCCTCCGCAGTCTGTTGAAAACAAAGAACTAAAAATTTTCTTCCGCGAAAACCGCAAGAACCGCGAAAACCTTAGACATTGCCCTCCGATTTGTGCAACCTGGAGGAGCGTAGTGGCGTTTCGTTTGTGTAGGGGCGGGCCTCGCGCCCGCCCGCAGTACCGAGGCCACAGCGAACGAGGGGAAGGATAGTAACTTGCCCCTAACCTGCTGAACTCCAAGGAGTTAAGACTTAACAGTAGTTTACATATGTAACTCGCGTAAGAGGAATAAAATGAACGACTTAGACCTCAAAACTTCCGCAAAACCCCCAGGGGGGAGGGGGGGTAGCAAGTTTACGAAATTCGCTCAACCCAGTGGCCCCCGCCACTGGGAATCTCTGAGGAACTGGTTAGGAGCGATAGCCTGTTAGAAGTTCAGGCTGAAGCTGTGCGCCTCGAGCAGCGCCACCATGTCGTTCTCGGGGACGGCCACCGCCAGGCTGATGTGGTCGCCGGCGCGCTCGATGCGAGCTTCCGAGAGTATCCGTGCCAGGGTAGGATTTGATTGATTCAGCCGCTGCCGCTGGAAAAAAAGGGCGCCTTCGAGGAAAGTCGAAAACCACAGAGCATCGGTGGTGCTGGCGCAGCCGGCGGTGAGCGTGGCCGCCATGTTGCGGTCCAGCGACAGGCGCACCGTGGCGCTGCGCACCCGCTGGGCCAGCGTCTCGGCGCCCGGGACCTGGGTCGCCTCGCCCAGAAGCTGCCGCACGCCCAATTGTGTGTATTGCCCGTCCAACACCAGCCAGATGGAGGCGCGGCGGTTCACCTGCTCCACCAGGGCGCGCATCTCGGCATTGTCCAGCAGGCTGCGGCCGCCCTGGGTCGAGCGGTCGAGCATGGCTTCCACCAGCTCGCTGTATCCGAAGATCAGGCGGGCGTTGTCAGGGAAAGCGAAGACAAACTCCCGTCCGGCTTCGTTTTTCCCCAGGTAATAAAGACTGGCGCTGCGATAGGCTTTTACCCGCAGCTTGGAGGCGGCGGCCACTTTCTGGATCTCGTCCAGGTAGTAGGTTCCCTCAGCGACGCCCACAAAATCGGAATTGGCGGGGTCGCCCGTATTGATGAAGGCCCAGCTCAAACGGTCGACGGCGCGGTCGAAGTCCACCCCCAACTGCCGCGCCCAGCGCTCCAGCTCGCGGTAGCGCTCCGGCAGCACTTGCTCCTTCAAGCGCCCGTAGTGGGGCGAGCGCCGCGCCGACTGCAAATCCACAAACACCAGCTCGCCCGCCTCCGGGGGATAGAGCGCCAGCACGGCGGGGGCCAGCGCCTGGGCCCGGGCCGGCGCGCTGCCCGCCGTCCAAGCGACACCGAGTACGGAAACAAGAAGAAGCAACTTCGCAATTCTCTTCACGGAATCTCCCCTTGTCTGACCCACAAACACTATGAAGCAAAGACGCTAGCAGGATGTTGCCTGAGCGTCAAGCGAAGCGCGGCGCGCGGAAAAAACCCTTGCGCTCGCTGCTTCTTCTGACAAAAATAAGGGATTCGCTTCGTGTTAGGATGGAGGGGTCCCGAAAGCTGCTGCGTTGAGTGCCGATGACTGAGCCCAAGAGTGTCGACGAGCTGCTGAAGCAGCGCGCCCGCCTGGACGCCGAGCTGGAGCGCTTCCAGCGCCTGGTGACGGTGATGTTCACCGACATCGCCGGCTCCACCAAGTACTTCGACGAGCACGGCGACCTGGCTGGTATGGCCATGGTGCAGGAGTGCAATGACTGCCTGGCGCCCCTGGTGAAAAAGCACTCGGGCACCATCGTCAAAACCATCGGCGACGCCATTATGGCCTACTGGGACAACCCGGTGCAGGCGGTGCGTTGCGGCATTGCTATGCAGCGCGGCATCGTGGAGGTCAACAAGAACCGCAGCGCCGCGCAGCAGATCCGCATCCGCGTGGCCCTGAATCTAGGCGTGGGTCTGCTGAAAGACAACGACGTCTTCGGCGACGTGGTCAACGTCGCCTCGCGCATCGAACACGAAACCGAGGCCACCCGCATTGGCGTCTCGCCCTCCGTGGTGGAGTCCATCAGCAAGGAAAAAGACCTCCAGTGCCGCAAAATCGGCACCGTCGAGCTGCGCGGCAAATCGGGAAAGCTGGACCTCTACGAAGTCCTCTGGCGCGAGGGCGAAAAAGTGGAAGCCCCGCAGCCGGCAAAAATGTCGGGCGAGCAATTGGCGCTGGCCACCGGCACGCGTTTGGGCCTCGACGATGAAGTGCGCAAAGCCATCGCCAACGCCGTCAAAGGCAAGGTCAGCGAAACCAAAGCCGGCGTGGTGGAGAAGAAAAAGTATGCCCTGATCGAAGTGCTTCCTGACCGCTCCCTGGGCAAGCGCTACCCTCTGAAGAGCGAAACCGTGGTTGTGGGCCGCGAGAAGGGCGATATCACCTTCCCCGAGGACACTCTCCTCTCCCACGAGCACGCCGCCTTCACCACCCTGGGCGGCGCTCTCTACGTCGAAGACCGGGCCAGTGTCAACGGTACCTTCGTGCGCCTGCGCGCCCCTCACACCCTGGTGGACGACGACATCATCCTGCTGGGTCGGCAGATGTTCCGCTTCCATACGATGGTCATAGAGCAGAGCCCCAAGCCGCCCGCCAAGGACGCCAAAATCGATAAGGCCCACACCGAAAAGAAAGAAGAGCCGAAAAAGCCGGCCCCTCCCCTGGCGGCCTCTCCCCCGCCGCCTGGCACGGCCTCGGGCTACATCGCCGACCTCTTCCGCTTGAAGCAGGGAGGGCAGGAAGAGATGCGCTTTCCCTTGCCGCGCGGGGAGACCGTTCTGGGTCGCGTGCAAGGCACTTATACTTTTCCCGACGACCGCTACCTCTCTCGCACCCACGCCCGCTTCCGCATTCACGTCGGCAACAACACGCTCGAAGACCTCAAGAGCACCAACGGGACTTTTGTGCGCATTCGGGAGCGCCACCTGCTCGATGAAGACGACACCGTTCTGATTGGCAGCCAGTTTCTGCGCGTGGTCCGCGACGCTGGCTGAACCCTCCGGAACACACCTCTCCCACGGTCTGCGGCAAAAATCAGCTACAGATCACAGCGGAGGGCTGTTGGCGGCGGCGTCGCCGTCGGTATCAAAGCGGATGACCAGCGTCGGATTCACGTAGAAGCCGCGCAACCCGGTGCGGTTGAAGAGCATCGGCCGGGCTTCGAGCTCATAATCATTCCCCGGAAGGCCGCTGCAATCACCCACGCCTCCGATTAAGCGGTAGGTGTAAGTAAAACCAGTGCGATTGAAGGTGTCCGCCGCCATCCCTCCCTCGAGCAGGTTGGCGGTCATGTTGGAGGGCGGACTGCCCGGCCCGAGCTTGGCCAACGTGTTGGGATAGCCGCATTCCTTGAAAGTCAGCGAATAAATGGTGAGCGCAGTGGTCATGCTGCGCAGGTTGGCCACTGTGGTCGATTCGTTAGCCGACATTTTGCTGCGGAAGTAGTTGGGGATGGCAATGGCGGCAATCACCAGAATAACTGCCACCACCACCAGTAGTTCAATCAAGGAATAGCCGGCCTGGGTGCGTCTCGCTCGCATAGTTTCCCTCTCGGAGTGGCCGCTCCGACTCAATCTGAATTGCCCCCCCAGCCCCGCGGGCGTTCCGGCCAGCGCCACTATAGTCGCTGCTCCGCCAAGCGTCAACCGAAACCCCAAGACACAGGGCCCTACAACTCCTGCCGCAACGCCACACGCGCGCGAGATGACCGCTGCTGTGTTGTGTCTTAGCGCGGCAGCGGAGCTGTGAGCGACCCCATCGCGCCTGACTCGGCATCCCTCACCACCACCCGCAGCCGTTCGGCGCCGGCCACCAGCCCCAGTCGAGTCGTCAGTGTCATTCCACGCTGGAGCTTCTCATAGTCCTCTGGTCTGAGGTTGAGGTCGAAGGGCTTGTAGGATGTGGAGACCGCCTCCCCTTCGGCGCTCAGCAGCACCAGCAAGATGTCCAGCGATCCGCGCCAAGCGTCGCCAGACTTCGCCAATGTCACGTTGCTGGGGTCCACTTGCAAGGCCACATTTAGCCCTTCGGCGTCGGTGGTGTCTGCCGCGGCTGGCGCCAATCGTACCGTAAGGCCAAGCGCCGTGCTATCCAAAGGACTCCACAGCGCGTCCCGCAGCGCCGCCCGCCGGCTGGCCACGTCCTGGCGCGGGTGGGCAAAGGCGTAGTATCCGCGCCGGTGGCGAATTCGGAGGCCAGCTCGTTTCACTTTCACTGTGATTCGATGGTACTCCCCGTTCCACTTCGCGTGCTGGGGGTAGTAACCCAACAGGTAGGTCGCCCGCGAGTCGTCAATGGCTTCGCGCACAGCCCCCTTGATGTCGTTGGTATTGTAGAAGGCCTCCCCGCCGGTGCGATCGGCCACCAGCCGCATCGTGTCGTGCGTCGCACCGAGTTCGCTCGTGGTCACCACGTTGACTGGGCCGATGGCTGGCAGAGGCCTGCCCCGGGAATCTAGCGTCTGGCGTGGGTGTACGGTCAGTCGAACAATGAGCCCCCGGGCATCCACGGGGTAGATAGCCAGGTTGCAGTCATTCACCGCACGCAGGGCGCGCTCCACCGCGTCGATCTGCGGGCGGAATTCCGGCGCGCTGTGCGTCTGCATATTCTCCATGGGCTTCCCCACGAACAGGGGGAAGCCGGCCGACACCCACACCAGGTTTTTCCGCCCCGGTAGTTGCGCAAGGTGATTGGCGATGGCCTCGATGGCTTGCAGCGTGAGTCCGATGCGCTGGGAGGCCTGGTCGTAAGCCAGTTTCTTGCCCGTTTCTCCCAGCCAGGCCTCGATGTCAAATTCGCCCTCGCCGCTCTCGAAAGATTCGGTCGCAGGCACCTCGTTGTAGAACCCCGACGGTGTTGTCGTATCCAGCTCCGTCCCGGGCCGGCCCTTGTAGCGGTCGAGCGCGCGCAGGAGCAAACTCGCATCGCTGGTGAAGTCGTGGAGCACCCGCAGGCGCTGCCCCAAGGCGTAAAGCGCCACCCGATCCTGAGGCTGAAGCTGCTGAAGGAACTTGATGATTTGCCCTCGCGCGTAGACTTGGTCGGGAATCGGTGTATTCAGGCCGTCGAAGAGAATCGCCGTAACGCTGGTCGGCACGCCACGGCGGTGCTCGAGGCGATTTGAATAGGTGCCAGCAGGGAGCGGCGGCGCCGATGCCGGCCGCTGCTGATCGGACTCCACGACAAACACCTTGATGGGGTGTTCCCGGCTGTCTTCCAGCAGGATGAAATCTTCGCGGGTTAGATCAGTGACTGGCTGGCCCTGCTTGTCCTGTGCAACAACACTGACTTCTACCAGCCGCGTTACCACTCGGACGACGGCGCCCTCGGCCGGGCCTTGGACAAGGACGGTCTCTGCCCAGCCGGCCTGGCTCAGAACCAAGGTGCAGGCAAGAAGAAAGGACAAGCCTGCGCTAGGCTTTCTCATGTGAGACCTTGCGTGCGGCCATCTTAGGCTGCGCACCGCGGCAAGTCAACGCACTTCAGGGAGACTCTTAGCTTTTCTTTTTGCGCCCCAGGGCTTTGACGCGGGCTTCGAGCTGGTGCGCGATCGTTCCCGCTTCAGTCTCCGGCGGGAATTCGACCGGCGTCCCCAGCGTCACTGTGATAGCGCCGGGCCGCGCCACTCGCTTGTCGGCCTGCCGGAGTTCAAACAATCCTTCGATGCGCGTCGGAACAACCGGCAGGCCGAGGTTCTTAGCCAGCAGCCCGATGCCGGCGCGGAAGGGCGTTATCTGGCCGTCGCGTGTGAACTCCCCTTCGGGAAAGACCAGCACGCTGTAGCCGCGGTCGGCGCACTCGCCAGCAAACTGGAAGCTCTCGCGAAAGCCGCTCTGGCGCGGCAAGGGAAACACATTGAAAAGGGCGACCGCCAGCCAGTACCCCAGCCGATCGAGCCAGCCCCCGCGCCGCATCGCTTCCAACTCCTCGGCCTGCACCGAAACCGCCAGCCGATTCCGGAAGCGCGCCGGCAAGGCCGCCAGAATCATTCCCACATCCACGATCGAGGTGTGGTTCGACACCACCAGCACCGGTCCTTTGAGCCCGCGCAGGTTTTCCCGCTCCCGAACCCGCGGATACCCGAGGAGCAGAGTGGCCGGCCAAACCAGCAAATAATAAATGACGGCTCGCAGGCCATTCACCAGCCCGTGCAGGGCCCAGCGAGGGTAGTGGTATTCGGAGGGCCGCACCGGCGGTTGGCGCAGCATCGCCTCCAGCTCCCCCACCGTGGTTGCCGCCGAAAAGCGCGTCTCATCCAGGTCAACCTGAAACCGGTCTTCGAGCGCGCTCAGTAGCTCCACGCGGTCGAGCGAGTTGAGGTTCAAATCGGTTTCGAGCTTGGCGGTGGGCGAGAAATTGGCCGCAACCCGGCCGGTAACCCGCGCCACGAGTTCTGTCAAACTGCCGTCCGGGGGCCTCGCGGACGCCGATTCTCGCAACCGCTGTTCGACCGCCTGCTGAATGACGTTGATTTGGGGCTTGTGGGTGGAAGTGCGGGGAAAATCGCTTTCCGGCCATACAAAATGCGTCCGAATGCGTTGAAAGTCGGCCAAAGTTGCATTAGCCCGCTGCACCACCCCTTCCCCATCATCTTTTTCACTTTCGCGTAGCAGAAGCACCGCGCACGGCTCGGCGTTGCCGTTGCGCGCCAGCCCCATCACCACGCAATCGCGCACCTCCGGCTGGCGGCGCAGAGCCGCCTCCAAGTCTTCCGGGTAGATGTTCATCCCCTCGGGGGTCACAATGACGTTCTTCTGGCGCCCCTTGAAATAAAGGTTGCCGTCGGCATCGAGCGCGCCCAGGTCGCCGGTGTGGAGCCAGCCTTCCTCGCCCTGCACCGGCCGCAACTCCCGTCCCTTTGTAGTGAGCGAAGCCGAACCCTGCCAGTAACCGGCGGCGATGCTTTCTCCACGCACCAGAATTTCGCCGTCGTCAGCCAGCTTCACCTCCCGCCCCGGAAGCACTTTGCCGATCGTGCCTTTGCTCAGGCGGAAGGGGTGACTGACGCTCACCAGGGAAGTAGTTTCCGTCAGGCCGTAGCCCTGGATGACGGCGAACCCCAGGCGGCTCCAGAAGGTCTCCGTTTCCGGATCGAGGGTGGCTCCGCCGGAAATCAGCGCCCAGAACTTCCAGCCCAGACGGCGGTGCACCTGGCGAAACCGCCACCAGCGGCGCAGGAAATGTTCGCCCGCCGCCGAAGCCAGTTGCTCACGGAACCAAGCCAGGCGCCCCGAGGCCTCGAAGTCGCGCTCCAGTTTTTCTTTCAGAGCGTCGAGCAATCGTGGGACCGCCACCAGCACCGAAACTCTTTCTTTCTTGACCCTTCGGATGATCTCGGCCGGGTTCAAGCTCTCCTGAAAAATCACCGTCGCGCCCAGCAGCGGCGGCACCAGCAGACCGAGGAATTGTCCGAAGACGTGGCTCAGCGGCAAGAGATTTAGGAAGCGGAGCGGATGCACAAGTCTCTCGTACTTCACGTATTTCTTAATCTCCGCCTCGAGCGGCTCCAGGTTGGCCAGCAGGTTGCCATGCGTGATGACGACGCCCTTCGGATCCGCGGTCGTTCCCGAGGTAAAAACAATCTGGGCGGTGTCGCCGCGATGGACGGCGGGCAGCGGGTAGGGAGTGCGCGCATGCGGCGCCAAGGTTTCAGCGAAGGATTCAAAGAGGAGGGGAGC